>JACPZD010000037.1 GCA_016195665.1 Gammaproteobacteria bacterium
AGAAGCGCCCTCTTCGAGTGGATTGAAGTGTTTTACAATCGAGAACGGCTACATCAAACACTCGGTTACGTGAGTCCGATGCAGTATGAAGAAAACGCTGTTGTCCCCTAACCCTGTGTCCGTGAAATCGGGTATGCCTCATGTTCATTGTATGACTATCGTATTGATTGCTGCAGGATTGTACAGTTCAGATAGTCATACAATGAACTTGACCCCTCTGCTCAGTGCCCGTATAGCCGTATTGAGGTATTGCACCGGTTGAGGCGAGCTTGTTACCCCAGGCGTCAAAGCGGGCTGTGCCGTCGCTGCCGCCGGTGGCGTTGGTCAGTGCGATGACGCTGCCCAGGCCGTCCTGATGGTAGTACTGATTGGCTGTAGCAGTGCTGCGGATGAGCGGGTTATCGGTGCCGGGGCCGTGGGTGTAGCGGGCCAGCGGACTGGTCCAGCCGCTGTATTCGGCCTGGATGTCAGAGCCGTTGTAGAGATAGTTTGTGCTAGTGGCCCCGACGGTCTTTTGGATTCTTCTGCCTTGGTCGTCGCATTGGTAGCTCTGATTGGCCTGGCCGGTCTTACTCACTTGGCTCAGGCGATTGAGGGCGTCGTAGCTGAGGCTGGTGAGGGTGGCCCCTTCGCTCTTGGTGAGTAGGTTGCCGTTTGGGTCGTAGCTCAAGCTGGCAAGGAGTGCGCCGGTGGGACTGCCTTGGCGGATTTCTTTGAGCTGGTTGGCTGTGTCGTAGACATAGGCTGTCGTGTTGACGCCGTCGGTCTTTTGGCTGCGGTTGCCGAGGGTGTCGTAGCTGTAGCCTTCGATGAGGGTGCTGGGGACGACGGCGTTGTTTCTGACTTCGCTGAGGCGATCAAGGGCGTTGTAGAGGTATTGGTATTTGGTGAGGGTGGCGCCGATCTGTTCGGTGTGGGTGAGGCGGTTGCCGGCGGCGTCGTAGCTGTAGTCGTGTTGCGTTACGACGCTGGCGCTGGTGCTGCGATTTTGCACCTGGCTTAGGGTGTTGTCGGGGTTGTAGGTGTAGCGTGTGCTGACGCCGCTGGGGAGGGTCTTTTGGGTGAGTCTTCCGGCGGCGTCGTAGGTGAAGCCGATGAGTTGGGTCCCGGCGCCGATGCCGGTGAGGCGGCCGACGCTGTCATAGAGGTAGTCGGTGGCGACTCCTTCACCGTCGGTAAGCCGGGTGAGGAGGCTGCCGGGGCTGTAGCGGTATTGGAGGGTCTTGTTGCCGCGGGAGTCATTGAGGGTCTTGAGCCGGTGGGCGCTGTCGTAACTGTAGCGGTAGGTGACGTTGGGGCCTTGGACTTGGGTGGCGAGGCCCAGGGGGTTGCGGGTGTAGCTGACGGTACCGGCGGCGCTGCTCTGGGTGAGGAGTTGGTGGCCGTAGCCCCAGGTGTAGGTGGTCACTTGGCCTTTGGCGTCGGTGACGCGGGTGACGTTGCTGAAGATGTCATAGGCGTACTGGCGGCTGCGGCTTAAGGGGTCGGTGTCTTTGAGCAGGCGGCCGAAGTCGTCGTAGCTATAGGTCATTTGGGGGGTGAGGACGTCGCTCGCGGGGTTGGTGCCCGTGGCGTCGGTGCGGCCGGCCTCGACTTTGGTGCGCTGGCCAAGATTGTTGTAGCTGTAGCGGGTCACGGGACGTATTGTACCCAATAGGGCATCGGTGTATTGAGGCCCGACGATGCGGGTGGGTCGGTTGAGTTCGTCGTAGGTGGTGAGGGTGACGCGGCCCAGGGGGTCGGTGACGCTGACTACGTTGCCGTTGGTGTCGTAGTCGAACTGGGTGATGCGGCCGAGGGCGTTGATCTGTTGCTTTAATCGGCCGTCGCGCTCGGGGCCGTAGTAGGTGTAGTTGATGCTGTTGCCGTTGGGGTCGGTGATGCTGCGCGGCTTGCCGTCGAGGTCCAGGGTGCGGCTCACGGCGTTGCCCTGCTGGTCGTAGGCTTTGGTGATGTGGTTGTTGGGGTCGTATTCAAAGGCCAGGGTGTAGCTGTCGGGGTTGGTGATCTTGGTGATGTTGCCCGCGGTGTCGTACTGGTAGGCGGTGGTGAAGCCGCCGGCGTTGGCGCCGGTCAGTGTGCGATCGGACAGGTCGTAGCTGGCGCTGGCTTGATCCACCAGGGTGGGGACGCCCGCCACCGGGACGGTGAGCCCGGTGTTGCTGGGATTGCCGTTGGGGTCGTATTGGTAATCCCGCAACTGGCCGGCGGTATCGGTGCCTTTGATCACGCGGTCCACATCGTCGTAGACGAATTGGGTGGGGTACCAGTCCTCATTGAGGCCGGTCTTGACGCGGCCGAGGGGGTCGTAGCTTAAACTGGCGCTGTCGAATTCGGTGGCATCTATGAGGCCGTCGCCGTTCTTGTCGCCACGGCGGGTGATGCCTACCGGATTGAGTCCCTGCACCAGATTGACGGTGTCGTTGTAGCTGTATTCCAGGGTCGGGCCGGCCTGGGCGGTGAAGTCACGCACTTGTTTGCCGGTCAGGACGTTGCCAAAGCTGTCGTAGCTGTTGAGGGTCCAGGCGAGGAGATCGGTCGCCACGGGGGTGTACGTGGTGGGATCCAGCGTCGCGCCGATGCCGGCTTTGAGCCTGACGGTCTGTAACGGGTTGCCCTTGGCGTCGTATTTCACCAGGGTGTAGTTGCCGCGCGCGTCTTTGATCTTGCCGGGCTGGTTGTAGGTGTTGAAGTAGCTGTATTCGACCGTGGCCCCGGAAGGCTGGGTGATGCGGGTGACGTTGCCATTGGTGTCATAGGCGTACTGGGTGAGATAACCGGGCGGGCTGAGCTTGGAAAGGCGGTTCATGACGTTGACGCTGTCATAGGTGTAGGTGCGCTCGGCGCCGTTTTCCTCCACGATCTTGACGGGGTTGCCGTTGGCGTCAAAGTAAAACGTGCGGGTATAGCCCCGCTCGTTCACGCCGATCGCTTCACGGCGGAAGTCATTATAGGTGAAGCTGGTGGTCTCCCCCAGGGTGGTGTAGTGCTTGAAGACCCGGCCGTTTATATAATACTCGAAGGTCATGCCGTTGCCGCGCGGCAGGGTGTAGCTTTTCATCACATGATTGAGCAGGGTGTCGCTGTAGTAGCTGTAGCTGACCGGCGGCTGGGCGCCCGCAACGGCGAGCGGATTCTTGTAGGTCACCAGATTGCCCGCCGCGTCATAGACATACTGCTGGCGGCGATTGGTCCAGTCTTTGACTTCGATGAGGCGATTATTGACATCGTAGGTGAGTGTGAGACTACGACTGAGGGAGTCCGTGACCGTGGTTAAATTGTTTCCGGTATAGGTCAGTGTCAGGGCATTGCCGTTGCGGTCAACGATCTTTGAAAGCTTGGCCTTTTGTGCAACCGTGCCGGCGATATTTCCAAAGATGTAGGTGAGCCCGTTCTTCTCCCTGATACTGTATGTCCCATCGGCGTTACGAGCAGTGTTGAAGAAGTATCCCTTGGGCGGGACAAAAACACTGCCCACGGCGACGCCTGCGGTCGAGCCTGCTACCAGAATAAACTTCTTGCTGCCGGTACCATCGGTCCAGGTCACCGATGATGTGATGCCGTCGGTATCGGCCGAATCCGTAACGCCATTGGTGTTATGGTCATTGAAGGTCAGGGAATGATTAAAACTGTGTGTCCAGCCAAAGCCGAGCGGCCCGTCCTTGGCATCGCGGCTATTGTAACTGCGTTCAAAAACCACCGGCAGCCCTCCCCGGCCCTTGATAGCGAGATCGCGCTCGGTGTGATACATATTGCCGCTCACCATGTTGACCGGGTCGCCTGCAAAGGTCGAGTATGAGGTTGTGCCAAAATCAATACCTGAACTGAAATTATTGGTGACAGGGTCGGCAAAGCTATACAACGAGGGCATATTTGTGGGGTCGCTAGTGGTAAACCCGCCCGCATAACTTCCATTGATGATATAGGCGCCACTCATGGTTTTTGCGACCGTATCATTCTTCTCCGCCACCCAAACCGCGCCACGCCAGTTGTTATACTGGATTAAACTGCGCGGCGCAGTGACGGTATATCCGGCATTGATATAGCTCTGAACTGACGCCACGTAACTCGCAGGATAGTTCAAGGTGGTATTGGTGTTGCTGGTAAGCTTGGGGATCTCGGTGGCTTGATTGGCGCTGGTGATGGTCAATATTGCAATGCCCATCTCCTTGGCAAATTGCAGACCCCGCACGGTGCTCACCGCATCCATCCGGGCGTTCTCCTGCCAAATGTAGGCCTCAAAGGCAGAGGAGGAATAACCGCTGAGCTGGAACGTCTTCCACACCAGTGCGCCTGTGCTTAAATCCACAGTGCGTGACTGACCCCCCGGGACATCAATGAGAAAGCCTTGCCGCGTTATCGCGAAAGGCAGATCAAAAAGATATTTCACCTTCATCTGCGTGGCGGTAAGTCCAAGATGATTACCGCTCTCGCCCGAGCCGCCATCCAGCTCACCAATGCGTTTAGCGCTATCCGTGATGTAACGCATGTATTTGAGTCCCACCAGATGCAGATACTCGCCTTCGGTTTCTTCCAGGTTGGTATTGGGGCTCGGCGTGTTACGCACACTGGCGAGGAGTTTGGCGGCACGTTCGCGCAACAGTCTATCGGAGGCCTGGAAGGCATAGCCCTGCAAGGCGTGATAATTGGCGGCGTTGATATTATTGAACGTGATGGTCTTTATCAGGGGACTGCTCCGCTCATTCAGGCGCAAGTCCATGGTCAGACGGTTTTGTGTGGTGCAAAAGCCGACCGCCGTAGTGCCGACTGATTGATCTACACCTTCGGCCTTGATCACCGGCACCACATTGATGGTGCAGGGCAGGGCCGCCAATAGATCGGGATTGGCCTTCCACGTGTCGAGCGCGCTTTGATCGGTGGTGGTCAGCCCCTTAAACGAAAGAGTGGTACGTTTCAGCACCGTGGTGGGCAAATCCAAAGTCACCGCAGGCGCCAGAGCGGTTCCGGCTGAATTGGCGCTGGTGATTGTAAGCTTGTAGCGGTGGGCATCGGGCAGTGCGGCGACCTCGGCGGTCAGACCGGTTCCCCAACTGGTAAACTGCACCACGGTATAAGGCAGCGTGGCGGGCAACACATCCACTTGTCTGGGGAGCAACGTCCCCAGATAGCCGACATCGGACAGCGTATTATTGCTGTAATTGGGGGGCAGTGCTTTAATGCTGGCGCTAACCTGCTCCTCGTATTTCTCGTGGGGCAGCGTATTGGTACGGCGCGCCATGTAGGTGGTGTAGTCAAACGCCACGTTCGTGGCGATACCCGCCTGATAGGTTTTATCCTTAAAGCTGGGATCCAGCGGGATCCAACGGTGGCCTGACTTGTCTATGGCGTTGCCGCGGTAATTGCCATAAGGCACACAGGCCTCCACCCAGACGTGCGCTATTTGCATCCCCACCGTTGCGCCGGCGCCGCTGACCACTTTGCCATAAGTAGGATTCAACCCCTGACCCACCATGGCTATTGCCGCATCGTAGGTTTTCGCGCCGATCCAGCGCGGCCCGCGCAGATCCGTGATTTGGATCGTTCCTCTGACATAACGTGTAGGGATATTTGACGCCCTCAATAAGGCGATCAATAAAGAAGCTTGATCGGTGGGGCCACCCGCCTTGCTGTAAAGCGTGCCCATGGTTCCTTTGAGCGAACCCCAGTAGGGTTCAAATTTTATCTCATTGGAGACATATTGATAAATCTGCACCGGTGAATAATTCAATTTTTCCGCCAGCGCCCGAATTTCCGGGGTGAGTGACACGTCGCTGGTTTCGGCCAAATCCGCAGCGGTGTAGCTACAACTTGCCGCCTCGGTAGGTGTGGGGTCGGGCGCCACAGCCAGCAGGTTGTTACCCAGAAAGGCGTACATGTTGCCGGGCGTATAGGGTGAGGCGAAGTACTGCGGCGTAGTTGGGCTGGCGGGCAATTCACGTGACGCGGGCGGTTCTTGCTGAGTGAAGGTGGGAACCGGCTGCTGATTGGCGAGATCCGCCTGTTCCTTCACTTTCCCGTGCAACTCTTTCAGTTCTGCCTTCAGTTTGCCTAAGGCAAGGCCTCTCCCATTTTTTTGTTTGCTGTTGTGCACGCTGTCCAGGGCATTCGTAATTCGATCAAAGCGCTGCTCAACGGCTTGCAGGGTGGCGTCGAGTACAGCCGCTTTGCCATTTAGGCCTTGTTGTGCAAGTTTGCCCCGCGTTTCAGCAAAGTAAGCCTTGATCTCTTTGCGCAATTCAGCAAACTCGTGAAGCTTGCTGCGGATCACCATGCGCTTGGTATTGAGCGCCTCCTCTTCCTCAGACGGACTTTTGGTCTTTTTATCCTCCGCCTCGACTTGGTTGGCGAGTTCGGACACCTCATCCAGATGCTGACTCAGCTGATCGGTCAACGGATTGCCGCCAAGCTTGACGCGATCAGTCACTACTCGTTGGATGATGTCTTCGGGAAGTGGAGCGGAATCAGCCGGCGCGGCGAGTGTCGCGCCCGAACCGGCGGCAAACAGCACGATAACAAAACTCATCCGCAAAATCATGTTGGGTAGCTTCATACCATTCTCCCTTCACCTCCTGCGCATGGACGCTAAGGAGGTCAGCCGATTATTTCGATTGTTAGAAGCCTAAAAAATCTCCAGCGCAGCGGCCTTGTTTCTGATCCGCACTACGTCGTCTTGATTGATCACGCCGTTCGGCGCCCCGGCCGGGGCGACGTCACCATGGCTGAGTTGAGTCGGGGTAGGCGTAACCAGACCGGTGGCAATCTGCTCGGCCAAGGCGGTATCAGCCGGACCTACCCAGCCATCACCCGTAAGGTCGCCGTCGGCAATACCTGTGGCGGTATTCGAGACTGAGATCAGCGCAAGAAAAGTTCGGGTAGTAGCGGTCGCATCGGTGACCGAATAGCTGAAGTTATAGAGACCTAATGTAGTAGGTGCACCGCTCACCTGCCCCGTCGCGGCGTTCAGGGTCAATCCCGGCGGGAAGCTGCCGGCCACTGTCTTCCAGGTGTAAGGCGCCGTGCCGCCGCCCGACGGCAATAACAGGCTGTATGATTGATTCAATACCGCCTGCACGGCGGGGACGAGCGGAATCGTCGTACCCGGGGCGCCTTGCCCGTTGCCATCTACTAACCAACCGCTGTCCGCGACGTTAGGATTGGTGCGCAGAATCAGCTCGATGGCGTCGGGGACACCGTCTTTGTCGGTGTCCGTCAGCGGCGTCGCCAATGCCGGCAGAGCTTTGAGCGCCAAACCTGTTTGCAGCGGGTCATTATTCCAACTTCCGTCCACACCCTGCCGGCTGATCAGATAATCCAGTGCCGCTGTGGTAGCAGGGTCGGCGGGTCGCAAGGTAAGCAACGCCTGATACACCAGGGCCGTATAAAATGGGCTGCTTACGCCATTCTCGCCAAATCCGCCATCGGCGAGCTTTTTCTGACTGAGCAGCCAATTGAGGCCACGATCAATTGCCGTTTGCAAGGTATAAGAGGTCGTGCCACAGGTAAGGCTCACCCAGCCTTGGGCCAACCTGATGCCATTGATCTCAAGGATGTTGTACACCGTCGGGACAACGCCGCTCGCCACTACCGAAGCGGGCGCCGTGGTGTTCAGCGGCAGATATGACCAACTGCCGTCTACGGTTACATCACCGGTCTTTTGCGCCATTAACATGCGGCATAAGGCATTGGCGATGTCATTCGTTTGATTGGTATAGGTATATTGACTGGCGCGGATGGCGCTCAAGGCGAGAGGCGTGTCGGGAAAGCTGGTATCGTATTGGTCATACGCACCCCAGGCCACGTTTGCATTTTTCCACTTGAGCAATTGCTGAGCATCGGAGGTAACATCGAGTTGGGCCTGCTTGAGGGCGATGATCCGGCGCGATAAGGAGTCTACGCTGATGACTTTGGCGTTGCTGAGCCAGGCCACGCCCTTTACGTAAGAATAATTACTGAGCTTGGCATTGCTGAAGGCCTCTAAGGCAGCGGCCGTCGCAGGAACCTCCGTACCTGCCTTGCCCTTCCAATAGCCGTCACCGTTCTGATTTAGCAACAGCCAGGCGAGTCCTTTATTCCGCGCGGCGTCAATTTGTGCGGCGGTAGCCGCGACCACGGTGGGAGCAAACAACCCGATCACAAGGCCTACTATGATGCACCGTATCATGAATGCCTCCCTATTCGCTTTTGTTGATGAGACTTTTTGAAATCAGCTTGCGGTGATTCTTAATGCTGCTGAAAAGTTTGATCCCCAGCGATGACAGTTTGATTATGTTTCGGTGAATTTTTTCGTCCGGTCAGACAAGGTTAGCTATACTAGATCATCCGGGGGGGGGGGGCTGTGTCAAGGTTTTTTTGGGAATTTTTTTATAGCTGGACGATATTGGCTAATAATTAAGCTGGGGGTAAAGAGGTGATTCTTGCTGCTGATCAATAAATTAGGCGACAGTGGTGACATTTCTCCTGAAGCCCATCTTCAAGAATGAAAATCCTGGCATTGGATACTTCCACTGAGGCCTGCTCGGCGGCGCTGATTATCGAGACTGAGGTCCGCGAGGATTTCAAGCTTGCTTCGCGGGAACACGCCCGGCTCATCCTGCCGATGGTGGACGCACTGCTGGCCAAGGCGGGCCTAAGCTTATCGCAGCTTGACGCCATCGCCTTTGGGCGCGGCCCCGGCTCTTTCACGGGATTGCGCATCGCAGCGAGTGTCGCACAGGGTCTCGCCTTCGGCGCCGATCTGCCCGTGTTGCCCATCTCCACATTGGCCGCTCTCGCGCAGGGGGCTCATACAGACCTTGGCCTGACGCACGTGCTCGCCACGCTCGATGCCCGGATGAGCGAGGTCTATTGGGGCGTTTATCAAATCAGTAGCACAGGTGTGATGGAGTTGCACGGCGAGGAACAGGTATGTGCGCCAGGTGAAGTTGCCTTCCCCGATAAGGGCGAATGGCAAGGGGTAGGTAGCGGGTGGAAAGAGTATGGCACTGCATTGCGGGAACGTTGCGGCACACTCGTGCATACGGTGATGCCGGAGCGTCAGCCGCGCGCGCGGGATGTCGCGCTGATGGGGTTGACCGCCATGCAGCGCGGCCTTGCAGTGAGCGCCGAGCAGGCCGTGCCGGTCTATTTGAGAAACCGGGTGGCCTGGGCCAAGTGCGAATAAATTCGCACCTACATGTAGGGCCGAATTCATTCGGCCAACCTTGAAGGTAGCTAAGATGAGCAATAAAACCATCGCCATGACGGACAGACTGTACGAATATCTCGTTAGCCATTCGCTGCGCGAGCCTGAACTGTTAAAGCGCCTGCGTGAAGAAACCGCAAAAGATCCCATGGCCGTCATGCAGATCGCGCCCGAACAGGGACAGTTCATGGCGCTGTTGGTACAGTTGCTGGGCGCCAGAAAGGCGCTGGAGATCGGCGTGTTTACCGGTTACAGCTCGCTCTGTGTAGCGCTCGCGCTCCCTCAAGACGGCAAGCTGATCGCCTGCGATGTGAGTGAGGAATGGACCAGCGTTGCGCGACGTTACTGGCAGGAAGCCGGGGTGTCGCACAAGATCGAGTTACGGCTCGCTCCTGCACTGGAGACCCTGGACACGCTGCTCTCTGACGGTCAGGCCGGAACGTTTGATTTCGCCTTTATAGACGCCGACAAGACGGGCTATGATGACTACTACGAACGCACGCTGCAATTACTGCGCCCCGGCGGCTTGATCGTGCTTGATAACATGCTCCGCGATGGCCGGGTGGCCGATGCGCCGCAATGTGATGAGGCGACACTGGCGATTCACCGGCTTAATCAAAAACTCCACCACGATCCACGCATTTCCCTGAGCCTGCTGCCAATAGCCGACGGCTTGACGTTGGCGCTTAAACTGCCTACCTAGACCGGAATGGAATCACTCAATCGGCGGCTTACCCTCGTCGTTCCAGACCTGGTCGCTCCCGGCGTCCTGCCTCCCGCGACATTAGCAGAACCCTTCGCTATCGCTCTTCCCTGTACGTCACTGGACAAGGCCGTCCCGGATACACAATCACGCGCTTTAGAGCTGGAGTTATTGCTGGCGCGCGGAGAGCGAGAGAAGGCAGCGAATAATCCTGAGGAATTACTCTTTACGTTATTCACATCGGCAGCGGCTGTCCCTCTCCCTACGGCTGCGGTGACCTATCTGGCGGATACGGATCGGCGAACAGACGGCTGGCTGCTGCGCGCCGATCCGGTTTACTTACAGGCCGACAATGCCCGCGTCATCCTGCTGGGGAATGACTATCTGAACATACAGCAAGAGGAGGCCGCTACGCTGAGAGAAGTCTTACGTCCCCTCTTCGAAACCGTGGGTATGCAGCTTGAAGTATCTCATCCCAAACGCTGGTATTTACGCCTTAGAGAAAACCCCTGTATTGTTTTCCGCTCGCTGCGCGAAGTCCTCGGCCATGACATCCACGCCTATTTACCCGATGCAAAACCCTGGCGCAGCCTGTTAAATGAAGTACAGATGGCGCTGCACGAGAGCGATATCAATAAGGCACGCGAGGCGCGCGGCGAATGGCCGATCAACAGTCTCTGGTTCTGGGGAGGGGGAACATTCCCGGCCGCCGAACCGTCTCCCTTTACCAAGGTATGGAGCGATGAGCCGCTGGCTGTGGGCCTTGCGAAACTGGCAGGCGCACCCCACGCCGCGCTGCCCTCCAATGCGCAGGAGTGGTTGCATCTCGCCGACACCCCTGGCGAACATCTGGTAGTGATGCAGCGCTTGGGGCCGAATTTTTTCGAGCGCTTTAATACACAGTGGGCCGCACCGCTGTGTGCGGCGTTACGCGGACGCATGTTAAAAAGTTTGTCTTTATATGTTGGCCACGGGAACGTTTTTCACGTTAACCGCTCATTGCTTGGCCGCTGGTGGCGGCGGAGGCGGCCGCTCGCATTCTATCGGTAACCCTACCTGTGAAGATTTTAAGACAAACTACTGCACCCCTGCCCTTCCCATTGCCGGAGAATTTGCACCCGGTGGTCGCGCGTGTCTATGCGGCACGCAAGATAAAGCGCGTGGAAGAACTCCAATATGGACTGGAACAGCTCCAGCCACCCTCGGCGCTGCGCGGCATGCAGCAAGCCGTGCAGTTGCTGAGCGATGCCTTGCAGAAACAGCAGCGCATCCTGTTCGTGGCCGATTTCGATGCCGATGGCGCGACCAGTTGCGCACTCGGCGTGCGGGCACTGCGGCTCATGGGCGCGCAAGATGTACACTACGTCGTGCCCAACCGTTTTGAGTTCGGTTATGGGCTTACGCCGGAGATCGTAAACGTCGCGGCGCAACAGCAGCCCGATCTGATCATCACGGTAGACAATGGCATCTCCAGTGTGGAAGGCGTTGCGCGCGCCAAACAGCTCGGCATACAGGTATTGATTACGGACCATCATTTACCCGGCGCGCTGTTACCCGCCGCCGACGCCATCGTCAATCCCAATCAGCCGGGTGACGAATTCCCCAGTAAACACCTTGCCGGCGTCGGGGTGATTTTCTACGTGATGCTGGCGCTGCGCACTCAGTTGCGCGCCAACGGTTGGTTTTCGCAAAAAAATATCCCAGAACCGAATCTTGCGCAGTTGCTGGATCTGGTCGCGCTCGGTACGGTCGCCGACGTCGTCGTGCTCGATCACAACAATCGCGTGCTGGTCGCGCAAGGTTTGGCCCGCATCCGGGAGGGCCGTTGCCAAGCCGGCCTCCGCGCACTCATCGAAGTCTCCCAGCGTCAGCAGGGTCGCCTCACCGCAGGCGACCTCGCCTTCGCCTTGGCGCCGAGGCTGAATGCCGCCGGCCGATTGGAGGATATGTCGCTCGGCATCGAATGTTTGCTTTGCGATGATTACAGTCAGGCGCTCACTATGGCGCAACGGCTTGATGAGCTGAATCGTGAGCGGCGCAGCATTGAGAGCGAGATGCAGATACAGGCCTTGGACGCGCTAAAGGCGATGCGCCTCGATACAGAGTTGCCCTACGGGCTCTGCCTGTTCGATCCCGATTGGCATCAGGGTGTCATCGGCATCCTCGCGGGACGCATCAAGGAGCGCACCCACCGGCCGGTGATCGCCTTCGCGCTAAGTAACGAGCACGAGATCAAAGGCTCGGCGCGTTCGGTGCCGGGACTGCACATCCGCGATGCGCTGGACAGCGTGGCCGCACAACATCCTGGTCTGCTCAGCAAGTTTGGCGGCCACGCGATGGCGGCGGGACTCACCTTGCGACGCGCGGATTATGACGCCTTCAGCGCCGCCTTTGACCGCGAGGTGCGCAAGCATCTCACTGAAACTGAACTGCAAAGGGTAATGTTGAGCGACGGCGGCTTGTCAGCCGACGAGTTGCAACTGGAACTGGCCGAAGCCCTGCGCAGCGCGGGGCCGTGGGGTCAGGGATTTCCCGAGCCGCTGTTTGATGGGATCTTCGAGGTCGTGAGCCAGCGTATCGTGGGCGACAAGCACCTTAAACTGGTCTTACGCTACCCGGACGATTCAAAAATATTTGATGCAATCGCGTTCAACTTCACACACGAAGGCTCGCGGCCCTTGCGGCGCGCGCGCATTGCCTACCGTCTCGATGTCAACGAGTACCGTGGCCAGCGCAGTTTACAATTGTTGATCGAGCATCTCGAGACTGTATAAAGCCCGGTCAAACATGATCGAGAGTAAGGCGGGAAAAGACTCAGTTACGGAAGGTTAAATCTTTATTGGCGGCCAGTTTATTGCTCGCCAAGCTGGTCATTATCCATTTCCTTATACGCCTGGAATCCGCGGCGATACTGGACTTCCCCGCGGCATCGAGCAGCACCACGATGAGTGGCCGCACCAGTTGAGTCTGCATCACCAGGCAATGGCCGGCGGGTTTGATGTAGCCGGTCTTGCTGAGGCCGATCCGCCAGGTTTTATCCTTAAAGAGCGGGTTGGTGTTTTTGTATTGGACGACGCGGCCTTGCTCCAGATCGTATCTAGCGGTAGTGGTGATTTGACGTATTAGAGGATATTGATAACCAGCCTGCACCAGTTTGACCAGATCTTGCGCGGTAGAGACATTGCCATCGCTCAGGCCGGTGGCGTCTTCAAAATGGGTATCCAGCATGCCCAGGGACTTGGCCTTGGCATTCATCGCCGCGATGAATGCGTCGTAACCGCGCGGATATTTGCGCGCCAAGGCCGAAGCGGCGCGGTTCTCCGACGACATCAGGGCCAACTGCAAAAGCTGGCCTCGGGTGAGGATGCGGCCGACCGCAAGCCGCGAGCGTGAGTGACGCAGCATGTCCACGTCCTCATCTGTAACCTGGAGCTTTTGGCGGAGTGACAGTTTTGCGTCCAAGGTGACCATCGCAGTCATCAGCTTGGTGATCGAGGCGATGGGCTTCTGAGCGTCCGCATCCTTGGCGTAAAGGGTCTCTCCGGTGATTTGATCTACGATTATCGCCTGGCTCGCCGCCAGACTCAACGGCGGGTCATCTGAACTCTGATCCCTCGTTACCTCTTTCGCAAAGGCAATACTAAACAGGCCGGTAAGGATGAATACCGCAATGGATCGGCTTATTATCTTGTTCATTTTTTGGTTATCTTTATGGTTATCATTTAGTAGTTGAACCTTGGCATCGCCCCTAAAATCTTACCGCAAGACTGCCGTATTACTTAGTAAAATTTGACTCTACATTAACACTACATGCTATTTACCTGATAATGATTGCAATAGTCAAGCCAAGAGTTATGTTTAGGCTCAGTATAAATTTTAATCTGGGTTTCACTGACTCAAGAAGCTAGTTTTTCTCGTCCTTGAAATTTATATGCCAGTGCGTTCCATCACAAAACGGCTTGTTGTTGGAACCTCCGCAACGGCACAGGGCTACCCCGCGCACGGTCGAGCGCGGCTCCCTCTTTGAGTTTTGAATACCTTCAATAACATGCGGGGTAAAATCGGTGAAGTAGTAATAAGGACCATTGGGGAGACAGAAAATTTTAGGTTTCTGAGATTGTGCATTGGGTTTCATATCAACACCTCCGTGCGCGGTAACTGTCTACTACCCCCAATATTACCCCTTAATTTTCCCTAAGTCTCGACCCCGGACCAGCGGTTAATCCATCACCCAAAGTGGCACACGTAATCCACCAGATCCGTCACTTCGATATCGAACCGTGTCTTGGCCGGTATTGAAAAATTTTGACCTGCACTATGATCGCTCCACTTTCCGGCATCGCCGATTTTAATTCGGCATTTTCCTTGTGTCAGTTCGATCACCTCTGGCTCATCGGTATTAAAGCTATAGGCGCCAGGCAGCATCACGCCCAGCGTCAGACGCTTCCCGTCTGTAGTGATGACGGTGCGGCTGGTCACATTGCCACCATGATAGACATTGGCCTTTTTCCTGACTTCGACGTTCTTGAAACTCATTTTTTCTTCCTCAGCTTTTCCGCAATGCGCATGCGCAAGGCGTTTAATTTGATGAACCCGCCGGCATCGGCCTGATTGTAGGCCCCGGCGTCGTCCTCGAAGGTTGCGATGCTCGCGTCGAACAGGCTGTCGGTTTCTGATTTGCGCCCTATTACCGTGACATTGCCCTTGTAGAGCTTCACGCGCACCACACCGTTGACGGTGGCCTGTGAGGCATCCATCATCTGCTGTATAAGCTTGCGCTCCGGGATCCACCAGTAACCGTTGTAAATCAGGCTCGCGTAGCGCGGCATCATTTCGTCCTTGAGATGCGCGACCTCCCGGTCCAGCGTGATGGACTCGATGGCGCGGTGCGCCTTGAGCATGATGGCGCCGCCCGGCGTCTCGTAACAGCCGCGCGACTTCATGCCGACGTAGCGGTTCTCGACGATATCCAGCCGGCCGATGCCGTTCGCGCCGCCTATATGATTCAAGGTCTCCAGCACCCTGGCCGGGGCCATCTTCTCGCCGTTGATGGCGCTGATGTCGCCCTTGGTATAAGTAAGTTCGAGATAGCTTGCCTTATCCGGCGCCTTCTCCGGCGCCACCGTCCAGCGCCACATGCTTTCCTCCGGCTCCGCCCACGGATCTTCCAGCACGCCGCCTTCGTAAGAGATGTGCAACAGATTCACGTCCATGGAATAGGGAGACTTCTTGCCGCGCTTCATTTCCACGGGTATGCCGTGCTTCTCCGCATAGGCCAGCAGTTTTTCACGCGAGGTCAGATCCCACTCGCGCCACGGCGCAATCACGTGCACGTCGGGTTTCAGTGCGTAATAGCCCAGCTCAAAGCGCACCTGATCGTTGCCCTTGCCCGTCGCGCCGTGCGACACCGCATCCGCGCCGGTCTGGTTGGCGATCTCGATCTGGCGCTTGGCGATCAAGGGCCGCGCGATGGAAGTGCCGAGCAGGTATTCGCCTTCGTAAATCGCGTTGGCGCGGAACATGGGAAACACGAAGTCGCGCGCAAACTCCTCGCGCAGGTCGTCAATATAGATTTCCTTCACCCCCGCCGCCTTGGCCTTGGCGCGCGCAGGTTCGACCTCCTCGCCCTGGCCGATGTCGGCGGTGAAGGTCACCACCTCACAATGGTAATTCTCCTGCAACCATTTGAGGATGACGGAGGTATCGAGACCCCCGGAGTAGGCGAGTACGACTTTTTTGGGGTTTTTCATAGAGATCATTTTGTTGCAGGATCGAGTAATTGCAGGCCCTTGAAATAAGGGCGGTAAAAACCACGGTCACGGGTAAGTATACGGTCAGCCTGATGCAGCGCGTGCGCGCCAATCAAGAAGTCGGCCAGTACGCGGCTGCGCTTACCGCCTCGCGCCCTATAGCGCCGCCACGCGGCGGCGGCCCGCTCAGCGCTTTGCTGATTCAGCGTAGTATAGGCTACGCCCAGGGTTTCCATGGCCATGTGGAAAGCGGCCTGATCGCTGAACGCAGCAGACGTTTCCGCCCACACCACCTCACACGCCACTAATGTCCCCTCGCCCAGACAACGGCGCAGTAGTGCGGCGGATTGGGTGCAAAAACGAGGATCGTTACGGAATACATCCAGCAGGACATTCGTGTCCACCGCGGTAATCACGCCTTCCCCCGCACCTCTTCCAGAAAGGCGTCGGTGGTCTTATCCATTCTGAGACAGCCGATTACCTGGCTCACCACGTCTGTATCTTTGGCCTTCACCGCCACCAGCTTGCCTGCTTCCACGGTGAAATCCAGTTGCGCGCCTGGGCGCAAGCCCAGCCTGTCGCGCAGGAGTTTAGGGATGGTTACTTGGCCGCGTTCTGCGATTTTGGCTTTCATGTTATGAAATACTAAATCATATTACATACCTTTTCAATATGATTTTCCGGCGGAAACCTTCTGCGTGCGGCGCAGGCGTGATAACAGTCTTCTCACCATGTCTCCAAACAGCTCGGTTTGGGTGGGGTGCGGGTGTATCGCGTGCGCCACCTGTTCCAGCGTCATGTCGCCGGCGACCATCATCACCGCTTCGCCGATTAAAGTGTCGGCGTGGTCGGCGAGGAAGTGCACGCCGATGATGCGACGCGTTTTCTTGTCGGCGACCAGTTTAATCAGGCCCAGCGTCTCGTTGGTGATCATGGCCTTGGCATCGATGCTCATGGGCACTTTGACTTCGACGGCGTCTATGTTCCTGGTCTTGGCCTGCTCTACCGACAGGCCTACGAATGCGGCCTGCGGGCGGGTGAAGATGACGCCGCAGTCCTTGTCCTGGTTGTACCGGGCGTCTGCGCCGATGATGTTCGCTGCGACGACGCGCCCCTGCGTGGCGGCGGTGTGCGCGAGCATGTAGCCGCCGATCACGTCGCCCGCCGCGAAGATGTGCGGCACACTGGTGCGGCAGCGCGCATCGGCTTTAATCACACCCTTCTCGACCGCGACAGCGGCCTTATCCAGTTTAAGCGGCTCCAGTACCGGGCGCTTGCCGGTCGCCATGAGCACATAGTCGCAGCTCAGCGTGTGCGTTTTATTTTCCGCATCGGCGAAACTGAGCTTCATCGCGCCGGGCTTTCCTTTGATGTCCTGCACCTTGGCGGAGACGTGCACGGTAAGGTGCGGGTCTTTATTCAAAATGTCGGCGAGATTTTTGGCGATCTCCTGCTCGACTTCGGCGAGCAGGCGCGGCTGGCCTTCGAGCAGCGTGACCTCGCTGCCGAAGTCCTGGAAAATCTGCGCCATCTCGACGCCGATGGCGCCGCCGCCGACGATGGCGAGTTTTTTCGGCGCTTGTTTGAGCGTCCACACCGTGTCGGAGGTCAGCACACCGCCGTTTTTCAGGCCTTCCTGTGCACCGGGAATCGGCGGCACAAACGGCGGCGCACCGGCGGCAATCACCGCACAGCCGAAGGTGATGTGCTCGCCCTTGGAGCCGTCGCCTTGCGGCGCACGCGGGTGCGGATCGCTACCGTTGGCGGAGGTGTCCACAAATAAACGATGGTCGGTTTCGAAACTGGCGAAACCCTGGATGAGTTTGATCTTGACGCCGGTGTCGGTCTTTTTCGCCATCTCGCCGCGCGTCTCCAGCACCTTGCGCCGCGTCTTTTCCAGCAGTGCGAAATTCAGCTTGCCCCCGGTGGTGCCTTCGACACCGAGATGCGCGTCGTGCGTGCGGTCGCGCAGGCGGTCCGCCGCCGCGCGCCACGCCTTCGACGGAATGCAGCCGCGCCACAGGCATTCGCCGCCCGGCAGCGGCGCGTCGTTCACCATCGCTACCTTGATGCCGTGTTCGGCAAGTTCGCGTGCGCAGTCTTCGCCGCCCGGCCCACCGCCGATGACGACGACGTCGTAATCCCATTTGCCTTCGGGTATTGCAGGACCGAGCGTTCCCATCCAGCTCTCCGGTTGTTCGATATAACCTTTCAAGGTATTGAGAAACAGCGCCACCTCCGCACCGTTCACCACGCGATGATCGGCGGTCACGGTGAGCGGCATGCCCTGTTCCTGTGTCGTGGCGATGGCGAGGATGGCCGCCGTGCCGGGGGTGGGGATGGCGTCGAAATAACTCACGCCGAGCATGCCCATGTTGGAAATCATGAAGGTCGGATTGGCGTACTCTTCCGGCTTCAGGCGGCGCACGCGTGCGCGCTCGACCAGGTCTTTCCAGGAGGTATTTAATTCATCGAGACCACGCGACTCGCAGTGCCTGAGCACCGGCACCACGAGGCCGCCGCTGTCCGCCGAGACCGCGATGCCGATATCCACATCGTCGCGCTCGACCAGTTTGTCCACCGGCTGATAGGCCCAGTTGACGGTCGGATGTTTTTTGATCGCCTCGGCGCAGGCCTTGGCGATGAGCACGGTGAGCGACACGCCTTTGCGCTTCGCCGCCTTGATGAGATTTTCCGGCTTGGCATGCAGCGTGACATGGAACGTCGGCATGGTGAGCGCCGCCGTCATGGAGTGAGTCACCGCACGTTCCATCGCGGTCATGGCGCGGCCATGCCCCGGTACCTGAACTTCCGGCATCACGTGCGCGGGGATTTGCGGCGCGACCTCGCTCGGACGCTCCAGCGGCTGCGCGCGGCGCACGTCCTGCGCGGTGATCACGCCGTCCGGGCCGCTGCCCTTGAGCGTGTTCAGATTTACGTGCAACTCCGCGGCGAGCTTGCGCGCCTGCGGGGTCGCCTGTTTGTTGTCGGGGCGCGCGACGGGTTCGCTCGGCTCGGCGCCCATGAGCGGCGCCTTGTGTCCCGGCGCGGGATGCGCGGCGGCGAGGCGATGCCGCTCCTCCTGTTCCGACGGGCTGGTGACATTGTCCACCGCGCCCTTGCCCATCACGGCGAGAGCGGTGTGCACCACGTCTTCTGATTTATCCACGAGATAGGCAAGCGCGCCGCCCACCGCCACCACGCTGTCCACCGGCGCGATGGGGCCGGACAGGAAGCCGGCGCGGAATACTTCCACGTCCATGATGGCCTTGTCGGTCTCGACCTGCGCGACGACATCGCCACGCTCGATTTTGTCACCTACCTTTTTAGTCCAGCCGACCACGACACCTTCAGTCATGGTGTCGGAGAGTTGCGGCATCTTGATAACATGGGTCGGTCGCTCCCGGCTTCCTGCCTCCCGCGACACTAGCACATCCATGTGCGTCGCCGCTTGCGGCGCTGGGGTTGCAGCAGGCTGAGCAACAGCCTGCGCTGGCGCCGCTGTTTCGGTGAGCTTGGACGTTTGCTTTACCTCTACTCGCGTTGCGGCGGCTGGAGCCGGAGCAGCCCCCTCCGCCTGCACCTCGGCGGCGCTCGCCACGAGATAGCCTATCGGCGCACCCACTGGCACAACGCTGTTCAGCGCCGCGCGCGGACCGGACAGAAAACCATCGCGGAACACTTCGACATCCATGATGGCCTTGTCGGTTTCCACCGTCGCCACCACGTCGCCGCGCGAAACTTGATCACCGATATTTTTTTCCCAGCTCACCACGACACCTTCGGTCATGGTGTCGGAGAGTTGCGGCATTTTTATGGGGTGGGGTTCGGACATAGGCGCCAGTTGAGGGTTTTTAGTTTAATTATTCAATCAAGTGTCCCAAAACAAAATCCCCCTCGCTGGTGACGGGAGGGGGATTTCAATTTTTACGGGCACCTCTAAAAATGCGTCTTTTGCTCCATATACTGCGTTGCAGCTTGTCTCCGCTGCTCACATACTGACGTGTATGCTGCGCTGCTCGACGGCGCTGCGCCTTGTCTTGTAGCAAAATCCATCATTTTTAGAGGTGCCCTTACCTTACACCTTGCCGAACAATTTAAGCACGGCGTTCACCACATCCTGCGCGTTGGGAATCGCAGCCTTTTCCAGTGTGTGGTTGTAGGGTATCGGCACACTGACGGCGGACACACGCACCGGCGCGGCGTCCAGCTCGAAGAAGCACTCCTCGTTGATGATGGCCATGACCTCAGCACCCACGCCCACCGCCGGTTCCGCCTCTTCCACGATCACCGCCTTGTGCGTTTTGGAAACGGATGCCTTGATACCCGCGCGATCGAGCGGTGAGAGCGCGTAGAGGTCAATGATCTCTGCATCGATGCCGTGCTGTCTGGATAAAATCTCGGCGGCCTTTAAGCACCAGTGCACGGAGATGTTATAGCACAACAGCGTGACATCGCGTCCGGCGCGCGCAACCTCGGAGCCTTCCAGCGGATGGAAGTATTCGCCCTCCGGCACCTCGCCCTTCATGTTGTACATGAGTTCGTGTTCGTTGATGAACACCGGGTCGTTGCAGCGCAGCGCGGATTTGAGCAGGCCGTAGGCCTGTCTTGGGTTCGATGGCGTCACCACGCGTAGGCCCGCAATACCCATAAACACCTTTTCCATGCGCGCCGAGTGCTGCGCGCCCAACTGATGCGCGGTGCCGCCCGGCGAGCGGATGACCACCGGCGCGGTGAGTTGCCCGCCCGACATGTAACGCACCTTGGCGGCGGAGTTGGCAATCTGGTCGAGCGCGAGCCAGGCGAAATTCACCGACATGATCTCGATGATGGGGCGCACACCGGCAAACGACGCGCCGATGCCCAGACCCGTATAACCGTTTTCCGAAATCGGCGTGTCCATCACGCGCTCGGCGCCGAATTTGTCGTACAGCCCGTTCGTAGCTTTATAGGTGCCGCCCACCACGCCGATGTCCTCGCCCATCGCGATCACGAGCGGGTCGCGCGTCATCTCTTCATCATGCGCGCGGCGAATCGCCTCCCAGTACATGATTTCCTTCGTGCCGCCCTTGGGCGCAGGTTTGCCCTTCACCCACGGATCGTTTTCCGCGAGCACATATTTTTCCAGTTCGGCAGCCTTCGGCTCCGGCGACTCTTCGGCGAATTTGATGATGTCGTCTTCGATGTGCTTGATGATCTCGTCATCTAGCGCCTGATAGTCTTTTTCGCTGTACTGTTTGGCCGAGATCAACCGGTCGCGTAGCATGATGATCGGATCGCGCTTGCTCCATTCGCGCTCTTCATCTTTCATGCGATAGGCATTGGAATCGGACATGGAGTGTCCGCGATAGCGGTAGGTCATCAGCTCCAGAAAATACGGGCCATTGCCGCCGCGCACATGGTCCACGGCGATTTTTGCCGCGGCATACACGGTTTCAATGTCCTGCCCGTCGGCCTGCGCCGCGGGAATGTCATACGCCGCCACGCGCCTGTATTGATCGAGCACCGACGTGGAGCGCTCGATGCGCGTGCCGATGCCGTACAGATTATTTTCGCACACGAACAGCACCGGCAGATTCCACAGCTTCGCCATGTTGAGCGTCTCATGGAAGGTGCCTTGATTGTTCGCGGCGTCGCCCAAAAAGCAAATCGCGATCTCGTCGCCGCCCTTGAGCTTGATCGCCTTCGCCATGCCCGCCGCGAGCGGGAACGGGCCGCCCACCAGGGCGTAGCCGCCCATGAAGCGGTGCGCCACATCGAAGATGTGCATCGAGCCGCCGCGCCCTTTGCACACGCCGGTCTCCTTGCCGTACAGCTCCGCCATTACCGCCTTGGGGTCGCTGCCGCACTTGATCGCGTGCACGTGATCGCGGTAACCGGTAATGACATAGTCATGCCCGGGGCGCGCCGCCTCCAGCACACCATGGGCGCAGGCCTCTTGCCCCGGATAGAGATGCAAAAACCCGCTGATCCTGCGCTCGACATACGCCTCGTAGCAGCGCTCTTCGAAACGGCGCGCAAACAGCATCTCGCGCAGCAGACGCTTCTTGTCAGCCACACTTAAAACGTGCACTGCGTGAGCCTCATCCAGCGGTTTTGTGATATACATAGGTAGGATCGTCCTCAAAGCTTAACCGCGATATGATCAGGGTTTTGGCCACCAAGGTCAAGGAAAACCGCCCTCACGCAACCGTAAGAGCAAGCCGTTCATGCAAAATAAAATCAAGCTAAAACAACACACTAAGCCCTTAACCTCCCGTGAGGCCGACGGCCTCTCTCAGCTTATTATCGTCATTCCCAAGGCACAGGTTAAGGGCGGATGGCCGGAATTTCCGTACGCCGGCACACTCAAAAAACGCCTCTCCAAAGCCGACACGGAGGGTCTCGCCAGCACACCCTATGTGACCGACCTGCCCAATCCGGTGGGCACTCATGTGGCGCTGGGGGCGGTGAACGAGGAAATGACCAGCTTCGAATTGCTCACCCTCGCCCGAAAATTAGCAGGCAGCGCACTGGCTCGCCATCCTGGCCGTGTCACGCTTTGCCTCGCCGGGCTTAACGACACTCTCGGCGCCCGAGTAAGCGAGGCCCTGGTAACCGCCCTGCTGGCGGGCGCGTATTCGCTCCCGCACTTCAAGACCAAGAAGGACAAGCGCACGGAGCTTGCTACGATTGAGCTGTACGGACTAGCCGCGATGCCGGATTTCCGCCGCAGCTACGCCGAAGCCGAAGGGAACAATCTTGCGCGTCACTTGACCTCCCTCCCACCCAACGAACTCACGCCGGCTACGTATCGCCGGCGCGTAACGGAGCTGGCGCGCCACCACGGCTGGCGCATGCGTTTCCTCGATATTGCCGCCCTTAAACGCCTGAAAGCGGGCACCTTTCTCGCCGTCGCACAAGGCAGCCCCAAGCCCGATGCGGGCATCGTGCATTTGCGTTACGAACCCGCTCGCGGCAGCCGCAACCCTGCTGTGGCGCTGGTCGGCAAAGGCGTCTGCTTCGACACCGGCGGCACCAACCTCAAACCCGCCAAGCATATGTACGGCATGCACGAAGACATGGAAGGCAGCGCGGTAGCGCTTGGCACGTTACTCGCGCTCACCGAGCTTAAGGTGAACTTTCCCGTGGACTGCTGGCTCGCGCTCGTGCAAAACCACATCGGCCCCAACGCCTACAAACAAAACGACGTAGTGCGCGCCAGCAACGGCACGACCATAGAAGTAATCCACACCGATGCCGAAGGCAGAATGATATTAGCCGACACCCTGGCCTTGGCCAGCAAGAAAAAACCCGGTTTCATGATTGATTACGCCACCCTCACCGGCGCCTGCGTGTACGCATTGGGAACGGCGTACAGCGGCGCGTTCACCAATCGCCCCAACCTGATCCCCACACTGATCGAAACCGGCCGCACCAGCGGCGAGCGCGTCTGGCCGTTCCCTATGGACGAAGACTACGACACGCAACTCGAAAGCAAAGTCGCCGACATCAAACAGTGCAGCACGGAAGGCGAAGCCGATCACATTTTAGCTGCACGGTTTTTGAACCGCTTCGTAGACAAAACCATCCCCTGGCTGCACGTAGACTTGGCAAGCGGCAATCACAAAGGCGGCCTGGCCCACATCCCCACCGACATCACCGGCTTCGGCGTGCGCTACACGCTCAATTTATTACTGGATCAAAACGTGTTGACTCACGCGCGCGGCAAGTCAAAATGATCGAAAAGCGCAAGGGTTAGTTTATGCAGGCCGGCTCAAGCCGAAGGCGGAGCCGACAAACTCAACTGAGCCTCTTCTCCCGCTTGCGGGAGAAGGTGGCCCAAAGGCCGGAAGAGGGAGAACGCAACCCTTACGCCGCCCGATGCAGCGCACGGATCGCCGCTTCGGGATCAGCCGCCACAATCTTAAGCAGCGCCCGCGCCGCCCCCGTGGGGCGTGACCGTTTCTGTTCCCAGTTTTGCAGCGTGCGCAGACTCACGCCGATGAGACGCGCAAATTGCGCCTGAGAAAGCTGCGTGGCTTCCCGCAAGGCTTTCACCTCCGGCTCAATGGCCTCGGTTATCCGGCCCTTGCGCGTCTCGCCGCGGCGATGCTTGCCCATCCAGCGCACGCTCTCTAATAATGCCTCAAATGCCTTATCCTCCATCTCGCACCTCCTGCTTCATCACGGCCGCTAACCGCTTGACTTGGTCCGGCGTCAAATCACTCTGCACATTCTTGAGATACGCAAACAACAAGTAAATCCGCTCCTGATCCACCCAGTAATAATAAATCACCCGCGCGCCGCCACGCTTGCCGCGCCCGCCCAACCCCCAACGAAGTTTTCGCAAACCCTGCGCGCCGGGGATTACGTTCCCAGCCTGTGGGCGCTCCACTAACAACGCCTGCAAGGCCGCCAGCGCCTCGTCAGAGACATGCTCGTCTACAAACCGGCTAAAAGCGGGAGACTCAACAAAGAGCATGCCTTCATTATACGCAATTCGCGTACCTGCGCAAGCGCGGGCCACTCATAAAGACGACCTCGCCCACATCCCCGCCGACCTCACCGGTGTCTGGATACGCTACACGCCCAATTTGTACTGGAAACAAACGTATTGACTCACCCACGCGGCAAGTCATAATGGTTACATATGAAGAAGGCTAAACACGACGAGCTTCGCTCCGAGTGCAGCCGAGAGGACCTTGGAAAAGGTGTTCGAGGCAAGTATCTAAAGGCCTATCGCGCAGGCGCAGACCTCGTATTGCTCAAGCCGGAGGATGAAGGTACTGGGACTCGCTTGGTGATTTAGCGGCCTGGTCAGTAAGAGTGCGCTGATCCAGCGGGCATATTGCCCTCAACTTGAGCATAAAGCAGCCGATATAATGGTAATCTCCAAACCTCACCTACTTTGCGCAGCCTATTCATGAAAAAATTCAGGTTACAAATTATCACGCTGGCGCTGCTCTGGATTGGGCTAATCGGAACCGCGCTCCCGGCGAGCTTTCACGATGGTGTAGCGGCGTATGAACGGGGTGATCTTGCCAAGGCTTTACAAGCCTGGCGGTCGGCTGCCGACCAAGGGGATGCCTTGGCGCAATATAATCTCGGTGGGCTCTATGCCAATGGCAGAGGGGTCCCCAAGGATTTGACCGAGGCCGCCAAGTGGTATCGCAAAGCGGCTGAGCAGGGGAACCCGCTCGCTCAATATTATTTGGCCACGCTTTACGAAAAGGGTGAGGGCGTGAATCTGGATCGAGCCGAGGCGGCGAAGTGGTACCGCAAGGCCGCGGCCCACGACGTACCGCAGGCTCAAGAGGCCCTGGATCGTTTGGCGAGAGGTAAACACCCGCCGCTATATCTTCAACCACGCCCGCCACTCTCCGAACAGTTGCTCGTCAAGGGCAGCAACCACTGAACGGGGCTGTCCCGAGGCACAGGCAACCGCTTCACCTTGCAACGTCCGCGCATGACCTCCAGCCTCGGCGAGTATCAGACTTCCCGCCGCATAGTCCCACTGCTTCTGGCCACCGTGCAGATAGACATCAAACCGGCCCGCCGCCAGCCAGCACCATTCCAGGACAACGCAGCCAAAATTACGTTGCGAAAGATACGGCGGTTGCTGCGCCAATCTGGCGGAGAGCGGGGCGGTTAGGCGCTTGAAATCCACCACCGCTACGCTGCGGTTGAGCGGGGTATGTCGGGACTTGATCGTGAGGGGTGCTTCATTGAGCCACGCTCCCTGCCCCCTTCTCGCCGTGAAACATTCATCGCGTAGCGGATCGTAGACCACTCCCAGCACCGGTACGCCGTCTTCCAGCAGCGCCAGGGAGACGGCAAAGAAGGGAATCCCCGAGGCAAAATTGGTGGTGCCGTCCAGAGGGTCGAGACACCACAAGCCCGCCGCATTCTGACCGCGCAAGCGTTCCTGCTCTTCTATCGGCATTTCCTCTCCGAGCAGGGGATATTGCGGCCAGCGCTCGGCCAAGCCGCGCTGTAGGCATTGCTGTAAACCGATGTCGGCTTCTGTCACGACACTGCCGTCGTGCTTGATGTCGCGCGCGATGTTGCGAAAGCGCGGCAACAGCTCTTGCCTCGCACCTTCGATGACAATCCCACAGACTTCCTTCAAATCGGGCAGCATGGTCAGTGCAGATGCCCGCTCGCGCCCAACTCGCGTCCCGGCCAGTTCAGGTGCAGGATTTGCAGATGATCGCCCAGCATCACAATATAACCCGTGTGGCGCTGCACGCCGTTATCGCTGAACTCGAACTGATAGGTTCTGTTGACCCTGAGTTGGCCGCGGCCATCCCGGCGCAGACCAATGTGCGACGCACTCACGGTGTCGTCGAGGAACTGCAGCCCTTCACGCTGACAAGCCTGCCGACTGAGTTTAATCGCGTTTTCACGCACCCGCAAACTGGCTATAAAAAACCATCCGCCGAGAACCAGCAGCACCAAGAATCCTATCAGTTCCAACATCGCGCCCTAATAATGCACTACAATATAACCAAAATATCCGGACTCACAATGAAGCAGCTCACCCTGATTCGGCCCGACGACTGGCATCTGCACCTGCGCGACGGCGCGATCATGCAGGTCGTCTTGCCGCATACCGCGCGCCAGTTCGCACGCGCCATCGTGATGCCCAATCTCAAACCCCCAGTGACCACCACCGCACAGGCTTTCGCCTATCGTGAGCGCATCCTGGCGGCCTTGCCCAAGGGCAGCCGCTTTGAGCCGCTCATGACGCTCTATCTTACAGACAATACCCCACCCGGAGAAATCGCCACCGCCAAGGCGAGTGGCCGGGTGTTTGCGGTGAAATATTATCCCGCGGGAGCGACTACGAACTCGGATTCCGGCGTCACCGATCTGCGCAAGGCCCATGCGACCCTGGTAGCGATGGAACAGCATGACCTGCCACTGCTGGTGCACGGCGAGGTAACAGACCCAAGCGTAGACATTTTCGATCGTGAGCGGGTTTTTATCGAACACGAACTTATCCCCCTGGTCAAAAAATTCCCCAGGCTGCGCGTGGTATTCGAGCACGTAACCACCGCCGAGGCCGTGGATTTTGTTACTTCCGCGCCCGCTAACATTGCCGCGACCATCACCGCCCACCATCTATTACTCAATCGTAACGCAATGTTCAGCGGCGGCATCCGTCCCCATCACTATTGCCTACCGGTGCTCAAACGCGAACGGCATCGGCTCGCACTGATACAGGCTGCCACCGGTGGCAATCCGAAGTTTTTTCTCGGTACCGACAGCGCCCCGCACCCGAAAAGCGCCAAGGAATTGGCCTGCGGTTGCGCCGGGATATACACCGCCCATGCGGCACTGGAGCTGTATGCCGAGTCGTTCGAACAGGCCGGAGCGCTTGATAAATTGGAAGGTTTCGCAAGTTTCTTCGGCGCGGACTTTTACCGCCTGCCGCGCAATGCCGAACACATCACACTTACCAAGGAAACGTGGCGAGTTCCCTCCGAGTACCCCTTGGGCACGGAGTCGCTGGTCCCGTTACGCGCCAGTGAAGAAGTGAAATGGAAGTTGCTGGGTAATTAGAAATGATCTTGAGGAAACCGGCGCAGATGAACTGCGCGCGGCGTGCTGCTGAAAAGACAGGGGGCGATACGCCCCCCCTGTTTAATTCTTGGTGGCGGCCTTGGTCTCGGCCAGCATCTTTTGCAGCTCGCCGCTCTGATAAAGCTCCAAGGTAATATCGCAGCCGCCGATCAATTCACCGTTGATGTAAATCTGCGGGAAGGTCGGCCAGTTTGCGTAGCGCGGCAGGTTCTGAAAAATCTCCGGGTCTTCCAACACATTCACGTAGGCGAACTCCGCACCCGCCGCCTTGAGAGCCTGGGAGGCGCGCGATGAAAACCCGCATTGCGGCATCTGCGGCGTACCCTTCATGAAGATAATCACCGGGTTGCTTTCAACTTGCTGTTTAATTCGCTCTAGAACATCCATATAGGCACCTTTAAAGAAGTAACACAACTCCGGCTATTGTAACAAAGTCGCATAAGCCCTACAAACCCCTTCATATTTTGAAAAATCGCTCGCGGTAATATTGCATCTCACGAATCGAGTCGCGCACGTCATCCAGGGCGAGATGGGTGGGGTTCTTGACAAAACCGTCGGCCAAGGCGGGCGCCCAGCGGCGAGCGAGTTCCTTGACGGTGCTCACATCCAGATTACGATAATGAAAATATTTTTCCAGTTCCGGCATGCAGCGGGCCAAAAAGCGCCGATCCTGGCAGATGCTGTTGCCGCACATCGGTGATTTGTTGCGCGGCACGTATTTCTGAATAAACTCCAGGGTGCGCTGCTGGGCCTCTACCTCATCCGCCAAACTGACGCGCACGCGCGCGACCAAACCCGATTTGCCATGCTGTTGAGTATTCCAGTTATCCATCTTGTCCAGGATTTCATCCTTCTGATAGATGGCGATAACCGGCCCTTCCTCCAGGATATTGAGCTGGCTGTCCGTGATAATGGTGGCGATTTCAATGATTTGATCGGCATTGGTATCGAGCCCGGTCATCTCCAGGTCTATCCAGATTAAATTGTTGGGGTCTTGTGCCATACTTAGGTCTCGTGCCGTCGTTTGTGGTCTCGTTCGGCATTGTAACAGAGGCCAAGCTTTTATATATTGTGTAAGGAAGGACCAGCACCATGAATCTCTTCAGCGTATTATTCTTGATTGTGTTATCGGCCGGGATGGCGGTGCAACTCTGGCTGGCCCGACGGCAGATCGCTTACGTTTCCCGTCATCGCGATCGGGTGCCCGCGAGCTTCGCCGCCCAGATTCTCCTCACCGACCATCAAAAGGCCGCGGATTACACCCTGGCCAAGACCCGCTTCGGACAGATGGAGATCGTCGTCGGAGCCCTCTGGCTGCTGGTCTGGACCCTGGGTGGTGGACTTGACCTGTTAGACCAGATGTGGCGCAGCCTGGAGATCAATCCCTTGCTCACCGGCGTAGGCTTCATGATCAGCACCTTCGCACTGATGGCCTTGTTGGACCTCCCCTTCTCCCTCTATCGCACCTTCGTGATTGAGCAGCGATTTGGTTTTAACCGCACCACCCCAAAGCTATTCACCGCCGACCTCGTCAAACAGACCCTGCTCATGCTGCTGCTGGGCGTGCCCTTCGCCGCCGTCGTGCTTTGGCTGATGGAAGCGTCCGGAAACTTGTGGTGGCTGTATGTCTGGCTGGTATGGATGGGCTTTGCGCTGTTCATGATGTGGGCCTATCCGGCCTTCATCGCGCCCCTGTTCAACAACTTCAAAGAGCTTCAAGACGGCGGCCTGGTGGAACGCATCCAGTCATTGCTTAAACGCTGCGGCTTTACCAGTAAGGGCGTGTTTGTCATGGACGGCTCGCGCCGTTCCGGCCACGGCAACGCCTATTTCACCGGTCTTGGCACGCATAAACGCATCGTCTTTTTCGACACGCTGATGGACACCCTTGAGCCCACTGAGATCGAGGCGGTGCTGGCCCACGAGCTTGGCCACTTCAAGCGTAAACACGTGCAAAAGCGCATGGCCATCATGTTTGCGATGAGTCTCGCCGGACTCGCCCTGCTCGGCTGGCTCATCGAGCAGCCTTGGTTTTATGAAGGGCTCGGCATCACGCAACCCTCACGGCATACGGCGTTGATACTTTTCCTCCTCGCCATGCCCGTGTTTACCTTCTTTTTGTATCCGATCCTGGCCTATTTTTCGCGCAAAGATGAATTCGAGGCCGACGACTTCGCCGCCCAGCAGGCCGATCCGCGCGCGCTGATCGAGGCCCTGGTGAAACTGTACAAGGAAAACGCCAACACGCTGACGCCCGATCCGCTCTACTCGGCCTTTCACGATTCGCATCCGCCCGCCACGGCGCGGGTGGCTCACTTATTAACCAAGGTTCCGCATCCCGCCTGAGGAGGTTGTTATGAAAAGATATGGATTTAAGGCACTTTCTATCGCGGTTTTATTAGCACTCGCCCCGCTCGCCTATGCCGCCGACGCCAAAAACGGCCAGGCACTCTACGAGGCCAACTGCACCTCCTGCCACGTCAAACTCATGGGCGGCGACAAATACGCCATCCACACCCGCCCAAACAGCATCATCCATTCGCTGGACAGCCTTAAAAAGCGCGTCAAATTTTGCGAGAGCAGCAATGGGATGAACTGGAATGATACACAGATAGACAATGTGGTCACCTATCTCAATGAAGCGTTCTACAAATTCAAGTGAGGCAATGCCATGAGCGATTTAACGACTAAACACTGTAAGGTCTGTGAAGGCGGCACACCGCCGCTGACTCCGGCTCAGGCGCGCGACTTGCTAAGCCGGGTCACCGGCTGGTCGCTGAATGAAACCGGCGCCGAGATCAGCCGCACCTATCAATTCAAAAACTATTATCAGACCGTGGCCTTCGTCAATGCGCTGGCGTGGGTCGCGCACCAGGAAGACCATCACCCCGATCTGGAGGTGAGCTACAACAAGTGCAAGGTGCGCTACAGTACTCATGCCGTAAAAGGGTTGACGGAAAATGACTTCATTTGCGCTGCGAAGATTGATGCGCTACTGGCGAGAGCATAAATCTATTTAATTTTAGAATTTATTTGGAGGATTTAGCACCTATGGATAAGCATCTTACGATGGTGTACTGGAAAGGCGATCAATTCTGGCTGGGCAAGCTCGCCGAACACCCTGAAATCATGACCCAGGGGGAAACGATTGAGGAGTTGGAAGAAAACTTGAAGGATGCTTATTTATCTTTGGTCATGGAAGATGTGCCGGAGCATTATCAGACCAAAGATATCGCCCTGTGAAACGCAGCGAGCTGATTCGTCAGCTTTCACAAGCAGGGTGCGTGTTACTGCGCCATGGCGGGCGCCATGATATTTATTTCAATCCTGCCACAGGTCAGAAGCAACCAATACCACGTCATAATGAAATTGATGCGGTTTTAGCAAAGCATATCAAAAAATATTTGGGTTTGAAGCTCTAACAGGCTGTTGAAAAAGAGATTTTCAACAGCCTGCTAACCTGTTGTTCCAAGCAATTTTACATATTGGCGATCACCGCCTCGCTGAAGCCTGACGTGCTGACGCGCGTCGCGCCGGGCATGAGGCGGGCGAGATCCACAGTGACGCTCTTAGCAGAAATCGCACCGGATACACCCCTGATAATGAGATCAGCCGCCTCAGACCAACCCAAGTGGCGCAGCATCATCTCCGCGGAAAGAATAATCGAAGCGGGATTGAGTTCGTTTTTGCCGGCGTATTTCGGTGCGGTGCCGTGCGTGGCCTCGAACATGGCCACGGTATCGGATAAATTGGCGCCCGGGGCCATGCCAATGCCGCCTACCTGCGCGGCGAGCGCGTCGGAGATGTAGTCGCCATTCAAATTGAGCGTGGCGATGACGCTGAACTCCTCGGGGTGCAATAAAATCTCCTGCAAAAAGGCATCCGCAATCACGTCTTTGATAATAATTTCTTTACTGGTTTTTGGATTGTTCATCCGGCGCCACGGGCCTTTATCTATTTCCACCGCGCCGAATTCGCGCTTTGCCAATTCATAACCCCAGTTTCTGAATCCGCCCTCGGTGAATTTCATGATGTTGCCCTTGTGCACCAGGGTGATCGAATCGCGGTTGTTGTCTATGGCGTATTGAATTGCCTTGCGCACCAAGCGCTCGGTGCCTTCGCGCGACACGGGTTTGATGCCGATGCTGGAGGATTCGGGGAAACGTATCTTTTTTACGCCCATCTCGCGCTGCAAAAAATCAATCACCTTTTTGACTTCCGGCGTGCCCGCGGCCCACTCGATATCGGCGTAGATGTCTTCCGAATTTTCCCGGAAGATCACCATGTCGGTCTTTTCCGGATTTTTCAGGGGGCTGGGCGTGCCGGTGAAATAACGCACCGGGCGCAGGCAGACGTACAAGTCCAACTCCTGGCGCAGCGTGACATTGAGCGAGCGCATGCCGCCGCCGACCGGCGTGGTGAGCGGACCCTTAATCGAAACCGGAAACTCGCGTATGGCGTGCAGGGTTTCATCCGGCAACCAGGTATCGGCGCCATAGGCGGCAACCGCTTTTTCGCCGGCATAAATTTCCATCCAGGCGATGGATTTATCATTGCCATACGCCTTGACGATTGCGGCGTCCACCACACGCCGCATCACCGGCGTGATATCCACCCCTATGCCGTCGCCCTCGATAAAGGGGATGATCGGCCGGTTGGGCACGTTCAAGGAGTGATCGGGATTGACCGTGATCTGCTCGCCGTGGGCGGGAATGACGATTTTGCTGTAATTCACTGTGGTTCCATAGGCCCAATAAAGAGGGGGGATTGTACCATTCACCCATGCCGCATTGGCTGACCCAAAAATACTTGACTGAAACGCTCAGTTTAACTACAGTAATAACCTAGTAATTTACTCAGGAATAGCCCTACAAACCGCAAGGTAATTAGTAAGATGAGCGACACACTGCAAACCCTGGTCAGTCAACCCTACCGATACGGTTTCAAAACCGACATCGAGGCCGAGACTTTGCCCAAGGGCCTGAACGAAGATGTTATCCGGCTGATTTCAAAGAAGAAAAATGAGCCGGAGTGGATGCTAGAGTTTCGCCTTAATGCCTACCGCCATTGGCTCACCATGTCGGAGCCGGCCTGGGCCAATGTCCACTATCCCAAGATAGACTTCCAGGACATCAGCTACTACTCCGCGCCCAAGCCCAAGAAGAAGCTCGCGAGCCTCGACGAGGTGGACCCGGAGCTGTTGCGCACCTTTGAAAAGCTGGGCGTGCCGCTCCACGAGCAAAAAGCCCTGGCCGGTGTCGCCGTGGACGTCGTATTCGACAGTGTGTCGGTGGTGACCACCTATAAAGCCAAGCTCGCCGAGGCGGGGGTCATCTTCTGCTCCTTCTCCGAAGCCGTGCAGAATCACCCGGAACTGGTCAAGAAATACCTGGGCAGCGTCGTGCCGAGCGGCGACAATTACTATGCGGCGCTCAATTCGGCCGTGTTCACCGACGGCTCGTTCTGTTACATCCCCAAGAACACCCGATGCCCGATGGAGTTGAGCACTTACTTCCGCATCAACACGGAGCAGTCTGGCCAGTTTGAGCGCACCCTCATCATCGCCGAGGAAGGCAGCTACGTGAGTTACCTGGAAGGCTGCACGGCGCCCCAGTTCGACACCAATCAGTTGCATGCCGCAGTCGTTGAATTGATCGCATTCGACAACGCCGAGATCAAATACTCCACCGTGCAGAACTGGTACGCCGGCGACGAGAACGGCGTGGGAGGCATCTATAACTTCGTCACCAAGCGCGGTATGTGCAAGGGGGTAAACTCCAAGATCTCCTGGACCCAGGTCGAGACCGGCTCGGCCATCACCTGGAAGTATCCGAGCTGCATCCTGCAGGGCGACAACTCGATCGGCGAGTTTTATTCCGTCGCGCTCACCAATCACAAGCAACAGGCCGACACCGGCACCAAGATGGTTCATATCGGCAAGAACACGCGCAGCCGGATTGTGAGCAAGGGCATCTCGGCGGGCGAATCGTCCAACAGCTACCGCGGCCTGGTCAGGATCACGCCGAAGGCCGCCGGCGCGCGCAATTACTCGCAATGCGATTCGCTGCTGATCGGTTCGCGCTGCGGCGCCAACACCTTCCCCTACATTCAGGTGCAGAATTCCACGGCCCAGGTCGAACACGAGGCGAGCACCTCCAAGATCGGCGAGGATCAGTTGTTTTACTTCGCACAACGCGGCGTCGGCAGCGAAGAGGCGGTCTCGATGATCATCAATGGCTTCTGCCGTGATGTCTTCAACCAGTTGCCGATGGAGTTCGCCGTCGAGGCCACCAAATTGCTTGGACTGAAACTGGAAGGAAGTGTGGGATGATTATTCCGAATAGTAAAACATTGCTCGAAGTGCGTGACCTGTCGGCCTCGGTGGGTAGCGTCGAGATTCTGAAGGGCATCAACCTCACGATCTGCGCGGGAGAAATTCATGCGATTATGGGGCCCAATGGCTCAGGCAAGAGCACCCTCTCCAAAATCCTGGCGGGTCATCCGTCTTACACGGTAACCGGCGGCGAGGCGTTGTTCGAAGATAAAAATCTCCTCGCACTCGCACCGGAGGAACGCGCCCGCGCCGGTGTGTTTCTGGCCTTTCAGTATCCGGTCGAAATCCCCGGCGTGAGCAACAGCGCCTTCTTGCGCCTGGCCTATAACACCGTTCAGGCGCAGCGCGGCGGTGACGAACTCGATCCGCTCGAGTTCGATGACTTTGTGCGCGAGAAAATAAAGCTGGTCGAAATGGACGCCGGCTTCCTGGATCGTGGCGTCAATGAAGGCTTTTCGGGCGGCGAGAAGAAGCGCAACGAGATCCTGCAAATGGCGCTGCTGGAACCGAAGCTGGCGATACTGGATGAGACTGACTCGGGGCTCGATATTGATGCGTTACGGATCGTCGCCAACGGCATCAATCAGCTCGCGACACCGGACAATGCCATTTTATTAGTGACCCATTATCAACGCCTGCTCAATTACATCACCCCCGATTTTGTCCACGTCATGGAGGGCGGCAGGCTGGTCAAGACCGGCGGCAAGGAGTTGGCGCTGGAGCTGGAACGACTCGGCTATGACTGGGTGCGCGACGAACATGAAGCCGCCAGGGCGATGGTATGAATGCAAACACGGTGCTGGCCCGGGGGTCTGATCTCGGCAGCCTGCTGAGAGCCACGCCCGATAGTACTCCACAAGGACCGGGCTGGCTGAACCGGCTGCGGAGCGAGGCGGCCGCGCGCGCGGCCCAACTCGGACTTCCGACCAAGCGCGACGAAGAGTGGCGTTACACCGACCTTGCACCGATGCTGAACCATTCATTCGAATCGGCCACATCGTCGCCCCTCTTGGCACTGGCCGATATCGAACATTTTATCATTCCCGAAGCGGCCACAAGCCGTCTGGTGTTCGTGGATGGCGTGTTCGCACCTGCATTCTCTTCGTTGGACTATCTGCCCGCGGGTTTGCGTGTGACTCGTCTTGCTGAGGCATGGTCCAGCCACGAGATGATCGTCCATGCCCACCTCGCGCGTCATGTAAATTTTCAGCACGACGTATTTGCCGCGCTCAACACCCGCTCTTTCAGCGACGGCGCCTTGATTCTCATCGGCAAAGACCAGCGCTGCCCCGTGCCGGTTCACTTGCTGTTTGTGACCACTGCCCATGATTCTCCTGTGGTCATCTCTCCGCGTTGTTTGGTAATTGCAGAACCGGGCAGCGAATGTACCCTGATTGAGGACTCTGTGAGCCTCGGCGATAGTGTCTACTTCAACAATATGGTCACCGAAATCGTCGTCGCGGAGAATGCCCAAGTCACCCATATCAAACTGCAACGCGAAGCGAGCAGTGCGTTTCACATCGCCCATAGCGGTGTGACCCTGGCGCGTGACGGGCGTTACCATTCCAACACGGTGATGCTGGGCGCGCGTCTGTCGCGTTTCAATCTTAGCGTCACCCAGACCGGCGAAGGCGCGGAGTGCACGCTGGAGGGTCTGACCCTGATCACCGGTCAGCAGCTTGCCGACACCCATAGCACCCTCGTACATACCCAGCCTCACGGGACGAGCCGGCAACTGCACAAGTGCATCGTGGACGGCGCGGCCCATGCAGTGTTTAACGGCAAGATCGTTGTACAGCAGAACGCGCAGTTGACCGACGCCGCGCAGTCGAGCCGCAACCTGCTGTTGTCCGCCAGGGCCAGGGTGGATACCAAGCCGCAACTCGAAATCTTCGCCGATGACGTCAAGTGCGCGCATGGGGCGACCGTGGGGCAACTCGATACCGAAGAAGTGTTTTACTTGAAGAGCCGGGGTCTGGATGAACTCGCTGCGCGCAATCTCTTGACCTATGCCTTCGCCGCAGAGGTCATCGCCAAGATCGCCGTGCCTTCCGTAGTGGAACGGTTACAGCGTAGCGTACTCGAACAGACTCAGGATACGTCATGAGCACTCAACCTCTTCACGTCGCACAACGCACCGATCTGGATGTGGACCGGATCCGTGAGGACTTTCCCATCCTGCAGCGCCGCTTCCACGACAAGCCGCTGGTCTATTTGGATAATGCGGCGAGCAGTCAGATGCCGAAGCCTGTGATTGATCGGCTGGTGCGCTATCAGACCCAGGAGCACGCCAATGTGCATCGCGCCGTGCACCACTTGAGCGAGATCGCGACGGCGGGCTATGAGGGCGCGCGCCGCAAGGTCAGGCAATTTCTCAATGCGGGAGACGAGCGCGAAATTATCTTTACTCGCGGCACCACCGAATCCATCAATCTCGTCATGCACGGCTATGGACGCCCCTTCATCGGCGCCGGTGACGAGATCATCCTATCCGCTATGGAGCATCACTCCAACATCGTGCCGTGGCAGATGCTATGTCAGGAAAAAGGCGCGAAGCTGCGCGTCATTCCCATGAATGACAACGGTGAGCTGTTGCTCGATGACTACAAAAAATTGTTCAACGAGCGCACCAAGTTCGTTGCCCTCGCCCACGTCTCGAACGCCCTGGGGACCATCAATCCGGTGCGCGAGATGATTTCAATCGCGCACCATCACGGCGTGCCCGTGCTGCTGGACGGGGCTCAGGCCGCGCCGCATTTGACCGTTGACGTCCAGGCGCTCGACTGCGATTTTTACGCCTTTTCAGGGCACAAGATGTACGGCCCGACGGGCATCGGTATCCTCTATGGCAAGGCGGCCTTGCTGGAAAAGATGCAGCCTTATCAAGGCGGCGGTGACATGATTCTGAGCGTCACCTTCGAGCGCACGACGTACAACACCATCCCCTATAAATTCGAGGCCGGTACACCGCCTATTGCGGCGGCCATCGGCCTGGGTGCGGCCATTGATTATGTCGCTGCGATCGGCCTCGACCGCATCGCTGCGTATGAGGAGGAATTATTAAACTATGCGACAGCGCAACTCAGCGCCCTATCAGGCGTGCGCCTCATCGGCACTGCGCACCACAAGGCGGCCGTGCTGTCGTTTGAAATTGACGGTATCCACCCCCATGATATCGGGACGATACTCAACGAAGACGGCATCGCCATCCGCGCCGGTCATCACTGTGCGCAACCCGTCATGCAGCGCTTCGGTGTACCGGCCACGGCGCGCGCCTCGTTTGCGTTTTACAACTCCTTCGAGGAGGTGGATGCGCTGGTCGCTGGCATCAAGAACGTGCAACGGATGTTTAGCTGATGGACACCAAACAGCTCTACCAGGAAGTGATCCTGGATCACAACAAAAAGCCGCGTAACTATGGTGCGCTGGAGAATGCCAATCGCCGCGCGGAAGGACACAATCCGCTGTGTGGCGATCACATTATCCTGTCGGTGCGTGTCGAGGATGAGCGCATCGAAAATCTCGCCTTTCAGGGCGAGGGTTGCGCGATCTGCAAGGCCTCGGCCTCGATGATGACCGCCTACGTAAAAGGCAAGACGCTGCAGGAGGCGGACCAGATGGTGCAGGAGTTTCGCGAGATGGCCACCGGTAAACTCAATGTCGCCCATCAGCCTCATCACCTGGGCAGGCTCACCGTGTTCGCGGGCGTGCGCGACCTGCCGGCGCGTGTGAAGTGCGCGATTCTGCCCTGGCACACACTGCATGCCGCATTCAGTAATGAACATGTGGCCTCGACCGAAGGGGCGGATGAACCTATGAAGGCTATCGTCGGAAACGTATAGTCATGCCGAAAATTGCAGAGATTGAAAGTACCCCGAATCCCAACGCGATCAAGTTCGTGTTGAAGGAACCGCTCACCTTTGGCGTGAAGCGTTCCTATGACAGCGCCGCCGCCGCGGCAAACGATCCTTTGGCGGCGACCCTGTTCGGCTTCCCGCACGTCACCAACGTGTTTTACGTGGACCACTGGGTTACGGTCACCCAGGACGGCGCGGCCTCGTGGCCGGAATTGTTGAAGCAACTCGCCGTGCCCATCCGTGCGGCGCAGCCGGCCAGCGCTCAGACGGCCGAGTTTCAGAGCGCTCCACCGTCCATCATCGAAGATCCTCGTCTCGCCGCAATCAGCGCGCTGATTGATGAGCACATCCGGCCCTATCTGATGAGCGACGGCGGCGATCTGCAACTCCTGGAGCTGGACGGCAATCTGCTCAAGGTGCGCTATCACGGCGCCTGCGGAACCTGCCCCAGCTCACTGGCCGGCACCCTGTCCGCGATTGAAAATTTGGTGCACTCGATTGAGCCGGATATCGAGGTAGTCGCTGAATAAGCAAGGTTGAGCCGAAAAACAACAAAAGCTGGCACTAATCTTGTAGTCGTTATTGACACCCCTGATCTTTCAGGCATGAGGACACAGATATGAAATTTTTTATAGACACGGCGCATATCGAGGACATCCGCAAGGCCGCCGAACTCGGCATGGCCGACGGCGTCACCACCAATCCCTCACTGATGGCCAAGGAAAGCGGCATCAGCTTTCACGAACAGATCAAACTCATCTGCGACCTCGTCAAAGGCCCGGTGAGCGCCGAAGTCACGGCCCTTGACTACGCGGGGATGCTCAAGCAAGGCCAGGAATTGGCCAAGATCGCGCCGAATATCACGGTCAAGGTGCCGCTCACACCCGAGGGCCTGCGCGCCTGCCGCGCCCTGTCCGATGCCGGCACGATGGTCAATGTCACGCTTTGTTTCTCCGCCGCCCAGGCGATCCTCGCCGCCAAGGCGGGCGCGACTTTTGTCTCGCCGTTTGTCGGCCGCATTGATGACGTCGGCGAACACGGGATGGAATTGATCGCCGAGATCGTGGACATTTATAACAACTACGACTGGAAGACGCAGGTATTGGTCGCTTCCATCCGCCACCCCACGCACGTGATCGAAGCGGCGCGCATCGGGGCGCATGTCGCCACGATGCCATTCAAGGTGCTGGAGCAGATGTACAAGCACCCGCTTACCGCCAATGGCCTCGATCAGTTCCTCGCAGACTGGAAAAAGAGCGGGCTCTAAAACTTTTAATCCGCTACGCGCAGCACAATTTTCCCGCGCGCGTGGCGACTCTGGCTCAGGATGTGCGCCCGGCGGACTTCGCTCAAGGGCAGCACGATCTCAACCACCGGCTTGACGTGACCTGTGTCTATCAACTCGGCAATCTGCCCAAGCTGCGCGGCGTTGGGTTGCACGAATACGTAAGCCGAGCGTAACCCTCGGGCGGCTGCATCATCCGGCACGGTAAGCGCGAGGATGGAGACCAGAATGCCGCCTTTCTTCAGCACCTGCCAGGAGCGCTGCTGCACCTCTTCGCCGACGGTGTCGAATACTACGTCGAGATCCTGCACCTCATCTTCAAAGCGTGTCTGGGTGTAATCAATCACCTGATCCGCGCCGAGGCTACGCACCAAATCGGCATTTCGGGCGCTGGCGGTGGCGATCACCCGCGCGCCCTTCCAGTGCGCGAATTGCACCGCGTAACTCCCTACCCCGCCCGCACCGGCATGTATCAAGATGCTTTGTCCGGCGGCCAATTTCGCCGCATCGAACAAGGCCTGCCAGGCAGTGAGGCCGGCGAGCGGCACGGCGGCGGCGTGGATGAAGTCGAGTGATTTGGGTTTCAGCGCCACCTCGCTGGCGCGCACCGCGATGTATTCCGCATAGCCGCCGTCGCGCGCAATGTCCGGGCGTGCATACAGCGCATCACCTATTTTGAATAGCGTAACGCCGGGGCCAAGCACCTCGATGACACCCGCTACATCCCAACCGAGAACCAGCGGCAGACGGTGTTCAACACGTCCTCGCAACCGGCCCTCGCGTATCTTCCAGTCCACGGGGTTGATTCCCGCCGCGTGCACGCGGATCAGCACCTCACCGGCAGCCGGCACAGGGACAGGCGCGTCTTCCAGGCGCAGCACTTCCGGACCGCCATACTCATGGATGCGCACCGCCTTCATGGTCGCCATATCATTTCCTTATGTTAGATCGAACAACAACACTTCCGCTTGCCTGGCATCACTCAAACGTACCTCGTGTTCATCCTCAAGCATCACACCATCACCCGCATTTACTTTTTTACCATTGACGCTGAGCGCTCCGCGGGCAACCTGTACATAAGCACTGCGGCCGGGGGCAAGCATGTGGGTCAACTCATCGCCCCCATCGAGCAGACTGGCGTAGACAAAACCGTCATGCTCTATTCGCACCGAGCCGTCGCGCCCGTCGGGTGAAGCGATGAGACGCAATCGATGCTGCTTCTCGCCCGGCGCAAAGTATTTTTGTTCATAGCTCGGGGCCACGCCGGTTTTGTCGGGAATGATCCAAATCTGCAGCAGATGCACAAATTCGCTTTCGGAGGCATTGGACTCGCTGTGCGTGACGCCCATGCCCGCGCTCATGCGCTGCACGTCGCCCGGGCGGATTACCGAGCCGTTGCCCATGCTGTCCTTGTGCTGCAGCGCGCCTTCCAGGACATAAGTGATGATTTCCATGTCGCGGTGGCCGTGCGTGGGGAAGCCTCCACCGGGCGCGACACGGTCTTCGTTGATGACGCGCAGACTCGCAAAACCCATGTGGCCGGGGTCATAGTAATCGGCGAAGGAAAAGCTGTGATAGGTGTCGAGCCAGCCATGATGGGCGTGACCGCGCTCGGCGGCCTTGCGTAACGAGATCATAGATCGCTTCCTCTCAAAATCTGTGTATGGTTCATGTTACGCCCCCTGTCAATGGGGTTGGCTGCGAACCGTTTTCCCCGGCAAAGCGGGTTAAGGGTGCCTCTAAAAATTCGATCAAGACGCGAGGGCAAGGCGGAAATGCGCGAAAAAGCGGTCGCTCCTGCGCATCCCTGCGCCCGCGACATTGGTGCATCCCTGCACGGCACAGTGTACACGTCGTACATGAGCATTTTGAGCGCATTTCCAACGCACAGGGACGTGCTAGTGTCGCGGGAGGCAGGACGCCGGGAGCGACCAACGCGGCCATCGTGGCTTTAGCGGATTTTTAGAGGTGCCCTTAAAACGTCCCCCCATCCCAGCCCCACATCGAGCCGCTCGCACTGGCGAACTCGATATAGACACGATCCTTAGGAATACCCAGCTCCTTTTCCAGAAGGTCGCTAAGCGTCTTGGAGAGTTCCTTGGTCTTGGCCTGCGGTAAGCCGACGCTTTTAAGCTCCAGATAGGCAAGTGGTGCATCCGTCCCGGCGAAGAACATCGGCGTGGACGGCGCCATGGCCACCATCACGTAAGATTCGGGCTTACCCAGGTGTAAGGCGACGGTATAGGAGGCCTTTTTAAGCAGGTCCTGGACGGCCCTGGGCTGCATGGGGATATTGGTCTGCACTTTTAAATAAGGCATGAGGGTTCCTCGAATAATGTTTGCTCAATATGAAGCCATAATTACGCATTTTCTACTGTTATTACTTGACCTTATCGGTTATTCTAAGTAGTTTTCCGTAATACTAAAGCAATTTAGTCAAGAATGTTTATTTTCGAGGAGTTTACAACGTGGAATTGACGGGTGCTGAGATCCTCGTCCGCTGCCTGAAAGACGAAGGGGTCAAGTACGTCTTCGGCTATCCGGGGGGTGCGGTGCTGCATATTTACGATGCCCTGTACAAGCAGGACGACGTACAGCACATCCTGGTACGCCATGAGCAGGGCGCTGCCCATGCGGCGGACGGCTATGCGCGCTCGACGGGCAAGCCGGGCGTGGTGCTGGTCACCTCAGGCCCCGGCGCGACCAACGCGGTGACCGGCATCGCCACGGCGTACATGGACTCTATCCCGCTGGTCATCATCACTGGCCAGGTGCCTACGCCCGCCATTGGCAGCGACGCCTTCCAGGAGGTGGATTCGGTGGGTATCACGCGCCCGTGTGTGAAGCACAATTTTCTGGTCAAGGATGTGAAAGACCTCGCAACCACTATCAAGAAGGCTTTTTATATCGCCACCACGGGCCGGCCCGGACCGGTGGTGGTGGATGTTCCCAAGGATGTGACCGCACACAAGACCGACTATGTCTATCCCAAGAGCGTAGCGCTGCGTTCATACAAGCCGGTGGTCGAGGGCCATCCTGGACAAATCAAGAAGGCGGTCGAGATCATCCTCGCGGCGAAACGTCCGATGATCTACTCGGGCGGCGGAGTAATCCTGGGCGAGGCCTCTGAATCGCTCACCGAGTTCACTCGGATGTTGGGCTATCCCATCACTAACACCTTGATGGGGCTGGGCGCCTATCCGGCCACCGACAAGCAATTCATCGGCATGCTCGGCATGCATGGTACTTACGAGGCCAACATGGCGATGCACGACTGCGATGCGCTGATCGCCATCGGCGCGCGTTTCGATGACCGCGTGGTGGGTAAAGTGGAGCTGTTCTCGCCGGGTTCCAAGAAGATTCACATAGACATAGACCCTGCCTCGATCTCCAAGAGCGTGCGCGTGGACGTGCCCATTGTGGGCTCCGTGGACAATGTCCTGAAGGAGATGATTAAACTCATCAAGGCCGCAAAAAAACGGCCCGACCCGGCCGCGCTGAAGTCCTGGTGGAAACAGATTGATGAGTGGCGCGCCAAGGATTGCCTGCGCTATGACCACAAGAGCAAACTGATCAAGCCGCAGTACGTGCTGGAGACGCTCTATAAGCTCACCAAGGGCGATGCCTTCGTCACTTCGGATGTCGGCCAGCACCAGATGTGGGCGGCGCAGTTTTATAAATTCGACAAGCCGCGCCGCTGGATCAACTCCGGTGGCCTGGGCACAATGGGCTTTGGCCTGCCGTCCGCAATGGGCGTGCAGCTTGCCCATCCCAAGTCCACTGTGTGTTGCGTCACGGGCGAGGCAAGCATCATCATGTGCATCCAGGAACTGTCCACCTGCAAGCAATACGGCCTGCCCATCAAGATCATCAACCTCAACAACCGCTACATGGGCATGGTGCGTCAGTGGCAGGAGTTTTTCTACAAGGGCCGTTATTCGCACTCCTACATGGACGCGCTGCCCGATTTCGTGAAGCTGGCGGAGAGCTTCGGACACGTCGGCATGAAGATCGAAAAGCCCGCCGACGTGGAGCCGGCGCTCAAAGAGGCCCTGAAGCTTAAGGATCGGCTGGTGTTCATGGACTTCATCACCGACCAGACCGAAAACGTTTATCCCATGATCGAGGCCGGCAAGGCGCACAACCAGATGCATCTGTCTCCTGATCGGGAGCTGGCCTGACATGCGTCATATCATTTCCATATTGATGGAAAATGAGGCCGGCGCCTTGTCGCGCGTCGCAGGATTATTTTCCGCGCGCGGTTATAATATCGAATCGCTCACGGTCGCCCCAACCGAGGACCCTTCGCTGTCGCGCATGACGCTGGTCACGCGCGGCACCGAGGCGGTCATCGAACAGATCACCAAGCAGCTCAACAAGCTGATTGATGTGGTGAAACTGCTCGATCTTACGGAAGGGCCGCACATTGAACGCGAGATGATGCTGATAAAGGTCAAGGCGCTGGGCAACGAGCAGCGCGAAGAGATCAAGCGCTTGGCGGATATTTTCCGCGGCCACATTATTGATGTGACGGATTCGAGCTACGTAATCGAGCTCACCGGCGCCGGCGAAAAGGTAGACGGATTCATACAGGCGCTCGACAGCAAGACGATACTCGAAGTGGTCCGCTCCGGCGTCTCCGGCATCGCACGCGGCGAAAAGAGTTTGAAGGTGTAAAAACCCGGGCTCACGCAAAGCCGCAAAGAACGCAAATTTATCACAACCTACTTGGCGTCTTGGCGCCTTTGCGTGCAATGAATTACTCAGGAGAAGCAAATGAATATCTACTACGACAAAGACACCGACCTTTCCATCATCAAAAAGAAGAAGGTCGCCATTATCGGTTACGGTTCACAGGGCCACGCCCATGCCAACAATCTCAGCGATTCGGGCGTGGACGTGGTGGTTGGGCTGCGCGCTGGTTCCGCCTCCGAAGCCAAGGCCAAGAAGGCCAAGCTTAAGGTCAAGGAAGTCGTGGATGCCGTCAAGGGCGCGGATGTGGTGATGATTCTCGCGCCGGATGAACATCAGGCCAGACTGTATCGTGATGTCATCGAGCCCAATATCAAAAAAGGCGCGGCGCTGGCCTTTGCGCATGGGTTCAACATCCATTTCGGCCAGATCGAGCCGCGCGCCGATCTGGATGTTATCATGATCGCGCCCAAAGGTCCGGGCCACCTGGTGCGTTCCACCTACACCCAGGGCGGCGGCGTGCCCAGCCTGATCGCCATCCATCAGGATGCCTCCAAGAAGGCGCGGGCACTGGCCTTGTCTTACGCCTCGGCGATAGGCGCGGGCCGCGCGGGCGTCATCGAGACCAACTTCCGCGAGGAAACAGAGACTGACCTGTTCGGGGAACAGGCGGTGCTGTGCGGCGGCGCGACGGCGCTAGTGCAGGCGGGCTTTGAAACCCTGGTCGAAGCGGGCTATGCGCCGGAGATGGCCTATTTCGAATGTCTTCATGAGTTGAAACTGATCGTGGACCTCATGTACGAAGGCGGCATTGCCAACATGCGCTACTCGATCTCCAACACCGCCGAGTACGGCGACTTCACGCGCGGACCACGTATCGTCACCGAAGAAACCAAGCGCGAGATGAAGAAAATCTTGAGCGAAATACAAAACGGCGAATTCGCTCGCGAGTTCATTCTGGAAAATCAGGCCGGCGCGCCCGTGATGAAGGCCAAACGCCGTCTCGGAAAACAACATCAGATTGAGATCGTCGGCGAAAAACTGCGTAGTATGATGCCTTGGATTAAGGCCAATCGTTTGGTAGACAAAACGAAGAACTAAACCGCTGCTCGCCCGGCCTACGGACAACGCCTATGCAAGAGCACGCTCACCGTCAGACCGATCCGGAACCTGCTCCACTGGAGCCGCCGCCCAAACGGCGGCGTGGCATTTATCTCCTTCCCAATCTGTTCACCACGGCGGGGCTGTTTGCAGGCTTCTACGCTATAGTCGCCGCCATGAACGGGCACTTCGAACCCGCGGCGGTGGCCATATTCGTCGCAATGGTGATGGACAGCATTGACGGCCGTGTGGCGCGCCTCACTCACACACAAAGCGATTTCGGCGCAGAGTACGACAGCCTGTCCGACATGGTCTCGTTCGGCATCGCGCCCGCCTTGGTGATCTATGCGTGGGCATTGTCGAGCTTCGGCAAATTGGGCTGGCTCGCGGCCTTTATCTACACAGCGGGCGCCGCGCTGCGTCTCGCGCGTTTTAATACCCAGGCGGAGATTGCCGACAAGCGTTATTTTCAGGGACTCGCCAGCCCCGCGGCGGCGGGCATCCTTGCCGGACTCGTCTGGGTGGGTCACGGCTATGGATGGGAAGGCAAACCGGTCTTTATCCTCGCGTTTGTCCTGACCATCCTCATCAGCGCGCTGATGGTCAGCAACATCCGCTATCACAGCTTCAAACAACTCGACCTCAAGGGCAAAATTCCCTTCGTAAGCCTGCTCATCATCGTCCTGGCGTTTGTCCTCATCTCCAGTGAACCGGCTTCTGTCCTGTTCGCCATTTTTCTGCTCTACGCCGTATCGGGCCCGGCCATGACGCTCTTGCACCTGCGGAAAAAACGTTCGCAGCGCCAACACCCCGAAACCCCCTCTCCGCCGCCTGATTCCAACGGGCTTGAAAACTAACCCGGATTCACCTATAGTGAATAGTCATGATTAGCGCAACCTACATATTCACTCCCTATGCCCCTCCCTGCGGGCAGGCAGGTTTGCGCACGCCTCACACGTTCTCGCTCCGACTGCTGCCCTAGGGCAGACACGTCACACCCGCACCCCTGGCGAGGGGATCACAAATACGCGACTCATCCAAACAAACCCACACGGCGCAGGCCGGTTGCCATTTCTGGCGCGTCGTGTAGCATGAAGTGAACTTGATCTCGCGCCGCGAGGGTAACCAATGGGAGCCAGTTGCACTTTTCTCCTGCCCTCACTCCAACTCTCTCCCAGAGGGAGGGAGGGAGGGAGGGAGGGTATTGGCGCCCGCGATAAAACCGCAGGGATAAATTTGAATCTGGAGCGCACATGAACGATAAATTAATTATTTTTGACACGACGTTACGCGACGGGGAACAAAGTCCCGGCGCCTCGATGACTCGCGATGAAAAAATCCGCATCGCGAAAGGCCTGGAGCGCATGCGGGTGGATGTGATCGAGGCGGGCTTCCCGTTTGCGAGTCCCGGCGACTTTGAATCCGTTCAAGCCGTGGCGAAGGCCATCAAGGACAGCACCGTCTGCGCCCTCGCCCGCGCCCTGGACAAGGACATAGACCGCGCGGCCGAGGCCCTGAAGGGCGCCAGGTCGGCACGCATCCACACCTTCATCGCCACCTCACCCATCCACATGAAGATGAAGCTCAAGATGGAGCCTGAGCAGGTGCTGGAACAGGCGGTGAAGGCGGTACAACGCGCACGGCAATATACCGATGACGTGGAGTTTTCACCGGAAGACGCCGGCCGGTCCGAGATTGACTTTCTCTGCCGCGTATTAGAGGCGGTGATCGCCGCCGGCGCGCGCACCGTGAACATTCCGGATACCGTGGGTTACAACCTCCCCCACCAGTTTGGCGCGTTGATTAAAACGCTACGTGAGCGCGTGCCCAACTCGGACAAGGCGGTATTCTCGGTCCATTGTCACAACGACCTCGGACTCGCGGTGGCCAATTCGCTCTCCGCAGTGTTGAACGGCGCGCGGCAGGTCGAGTGCACCATCAACGGTCTCGGCGAGCGTGCCGGCAATGCCGCGTTGGAGGAGATCGTTATGGCCGTGCGCACACGGCGTGATCTATTCACCTGCGATACGAGTCTCGACACAACCCAAATCGTGCCGTGCTCGCGCCTGGTATCCGGCATCACCGGTTTCGCCGTACAGCCCAACAAAGCCATCGTCGGCGCGAACGCCTTCGCCCATGAATCCGGCATTCATCAGGACGGCGTCCTCAAGCACCGCACGACCTACGAAATCATGCGTGCCGAGGACGTGGGCTGGATGACCAATCGCATGGTGCTCGGCAAGCACTCCGGACGCAACGCCTTCCGCACCCGTATGCAGGAGTTGGGAGTGGTCTTTGAAGCAGAGGAAGATCTCAATGAGGCCTTCGGGCGCTTCAAGGATCTGGCCGATAAAAAGCACGAAATCTACGACGAGGATTTGCAGGCGTTGGTGACCGACGCCCATCTCGAGGCGGAGAATGAGCGCATCAAGCTGGTGCTTCTTAAGGTGTGCTCGGAGACCGGCGAAACTCCGCAAGCCGAACTCACCTTATGGGTAGACGGCGTAGAGCAACAGGCCACGGCTACGGGAGGAGGTCCGGTGGACGCCGCCTTCAAGGCGATTGAAAAGATCGTGAACAGCGGCGGAACCCTGCAACTCTACTCGGTGAACAACATCACCAGCGGCACGGACGCGCAGGGCGAGGTGACGGTGCGCGTGGAAAAGGGCGGCCGGATCGTGAATGGCCAGGGTTCGGATACCGACATCGTAATCGCCTCGGCCAAGGCTTATATCAATGCGATGAATAAGATCATCCAGCCCAGCGAGCGGGCCCACCCTCAGACGGCGGATCAACCGATATAGGCTCACTCACGCCAAGTTGGTAGGGTGGGCACGCTGCTTGTGCCCACATGCCAACTGCATTTGATTCCGCGTGGGCACAAACAACGTGCCCACCCTACCCCCATTAAGTTTGTAATTTGAGCGCCGTTTCGGCAAGACGTTTGCCCAAGGCAAGGCACAGGCGTTTTTCTTCATCAGTGATGGGCAGCTTACTGTCGGGTCCGGCCAGGTGGCTGGGGCCGTAGGGTGTGCCGCCGCTGCGTGTGGTGGTGAGGTCGGGTTCGCTGTAGGGTGTCCCGAGTATCAACATGCCGTGATGCAGCAGCGGCAACATCATCGAGATGAGAGTGGTCTCCTGGCCGCCGTGCAGGCTCGCTGTAGAGGTAAATACCGCTGCGGGCTTGCCGATCAAGGCGCCGGACAGCCACAGCGAACTGGTGCCGTCCCAGAAGTATTTGAGCGCCGCCGCCATGTTGCCGAAGCGCGTCGGGCTGCCCAGCGCAAGCCCTGCGCATTCTCGCAAATCATCCAGCGTGGCGTAGGGCGGCCCGGAAGCGGGAATGTCATCCTCGACCGCCTCGCACACGGTTGAGACCGCCGGTACGGTGCGTATCCGGGCGTGCATGCGACTCACCGTCTCGACGCCGTGAGCGATATGCTGCGCCATCTGCGCCACACTGCCGTAGCGGCTATAGTAGAGTACCAGGATGTCTGCCATAAGTCTTGACTGGGGTAAGTTTCAGGCTGAATATACCATGATCTGATCGTTTTCTTCCATGCGGATTGCGCCGCAAGGTATAGCATCATGAATCGCCGTCATTGTTTCAAGCTGGTTATCCTGCTAATAACCACAGTACTGGGCTGCGCGAGTATTCCTACTCAGGAGATGAGCGATGCGCGCCAGGCCGTGCAGGCGGCGCGCGACAGCGGCGCGGAAGTCTACGCCACCGAGGAACTCAATCAGGCGGTGGAGCTTTTGAACAAGGCCAAGAATGCGCTTGAAGAAGATGCCTATGAACGGGCACGCAGCGACGCCGTGGCGGCTAAGCAAGCGGCCGTAAAGGCGCGCTCTAAGTCCTTGGAGAAAAAGGCTCCTCAAAGTCCGTAAACGTCGCGCGCAGCGTGATCAGCCTTGCGCCGGATATAGTTGCCGCTCGGCGTGTTCTTTGAAGAATTCGGTGCAACGCTCCGTCTGTAGCGGGCGGCAGATATAATAGCCCTGCGCTTCATCGCACAGCAGCGATATCAGGCAATCCAACTCGTCCTGTGTCTCTACACCTTCCGCAATCACTTCCAGTTTGAGACTGTGCGCCATCGCGATGATGGCGGAAGCAATGGCCGACTCATCCCGTCTGTCGGGACTGATGCTGGTGACCAGGGAGCGATCAATTTTAATACGGTCAATGGGAAAACGTTTCAGGTAAACAAGGGTCGAGTATCCCGTGCCGAAATCGTCAATGGCTATACGCACGCCCAAATTGTGTAACTCCTGCAGGGTGTTTAAGGTATGCGAGGTATCGTCCATAAGCACGCCTTCGGTGATTTCCAGTTCCAGGTATTTCGGCTCCAAGCCAACGTCCTGCAAGACCCGTATCACCAACTCCACAAAGTTGCCCTGCTTGACCTGATTCGCGGAGACATTCACGGCGACGCGCAATTTCGGCTGTCCCGATTTGTGCCATTCCTTTAGCTGTGCACAGGCTTTCTTGAGCACCCACTCGCCCAACGGGACTATCAGGCCGGACTCCACGGCAATGGAAATGAATCTGTCCGGCATCAACAGGCCCAGATCGGGATGTTGCCAGCGCACCAGCGCTTCCACCGCGACTATATTGCCGCTCAGCAAATGCACTTCGGGCTGGTAGTGCAGCAGCAACTCGCTGCGCTCTATGGCCCTGCGCAATCTGCTTTCAAGAGACAGCAGCTCTTGCGCGCGCTCGTTCATCGCGGGCATGAAGCGTTGATAGCGCGCGCGCCCCGCCTCCTTGGCGGCATACATAGCGATATCGGCGTGCTTCAACAGGGTATCTACGTCCTCCCCATCTTCCGGATAGATGCTGATCCCTATGCTGGGCGTGGCGTAGAGAACCTGCTTGTCGAGCTTGAACGGGCTGGACAGGGATTCGAGGATATGATCGGCCACCTGAACTGCGCCGCCGGGATCGTTGATTTCAGGTAGCACCAGAACAAACTCGTCACCGCCGCGCCTGGCCACGGTGTCGCCCGAGCGAACCGTGGTCAGCAAACGTTCTGCGACGGCTTGCAGCAGACGATCGCCCATGCCGTGGCCCAGCGAGTCGTTGACCGTTTTGAAGCGGTCCAGATCAATAAACAGTATTCCGATCTTGCCTTGCCTGCGTTGGGCATAGTTAAGCGCGCGGCTGAGCCTGTCCTGCAGCAGCATGCGGTTGGGCAGTCCGGTGAGAGTGTCGTGGTACGCCAGGTGCCATATCCGCTCTTCCGCGCGCTGCCGCTCGCTGATCTCGGTTTTAAGCTCCCGGTTAGCGGCTTCGACCTGATGTTTAAGCGACAGTTCTTGCGCGAGATTGGTGTTTTCGTACTTTGTCTTTATGTTATCCACGATGCCCCGGTTAACGAGGAAAGATGAACTGGTGATGGCGCCCATGTACACCAACATTAATATACCGAGCGAGAGATGCTCCGCGTCACCCTCCAGAAAAAAACTCACGGTAAGTGGCAGCAGGCAGGGCAATAGAAATCCCAGATAGATGCTCCTGAATGCGGACAGCGGCACTACGGCCGCCGAAGCTACGCCCACCACAATCAGGATGGCGATAACCTCATATACAGGCTTGTGATCGTGGAGCAAGGCGAGTCCCAGCAGACCCCATGCGAGACCCGCCAAGGTACTGCCTGCCGCGAAGAGCCTGGCCCAGTAAACGGCGCGAGAGGGAGGCGGGGCGGCACGATAATAATTTTTAGTCAGTAAGACCCTACCTGCGGCAATCAGTGCGATCACTAACAGTAGGTACAATACGGTGGTATCGAGCGGCCTCCACAATACCGCGGAGAGGCTTAACACCACACCTATCGTCAACAGGGCAGTGGGAATGGACAGCCGATAGAGTACCTGTACTCGTTCCGCAAAAATCTGCTGAGCATCCACAGAAGGACGCTCCGTTAGCCCTGCCGTATCGTTTTTAGGAAACCTTATCAAGACATTACCTGCTTAATGAGCTCGCGCACGAAGGGTATTGTCAGTTTGCGCTGCTGGGCCAGTGAACCGATATCCAGGTGCTGCAACAACTCAAACAGCTTCGGCATGGCGCGCGGCCAGTGGTGGAGTAAATAGCGGCCCACCTCTTCGGGTAAATCCATGCCGCGGCTGCGGGCGCGCAACTGGAGGGCGCGCAATTTATTTTCATCATTGAGGGGGTGAAGTTGAAATATCAAACCCCAGCTCAGGCGCGAACTGAGATCGCGCAATGCAAGTCCGAGTTCCGCGGGCGCAGCGTTCCCCGTCACCCGCAGATGCGCCCCGCTGTCACGGATACGATTGTAGAGATGCAACAGTCCGGTCTCCCACTCCGGCCGCCCCGCTATCGCCTGGATATCATCTATACATACCACGTCGAGATGCTCCAAACTTTCGAGCACGGCGGGGGAAATCGTGTCCGCCTCCGCCAATGGCAGGTAGGCCGCGGTGGTATGCTGGTCAGCGGCGTGCTGACAAGACGCATGAAGCAAGTGCGTCTTCCCCATCCCGGCGGCGCCCCATAGATAAACGAAACGCTCATTGCTGTGTATCAGCCCCTGCAAGGTCTGCACGGCTTCCAGGTTGCGGCCCGCGACGAAATTGGCGAAGCAGGCCCCATCGGGCAGCGCAACGGGCAAGGGTAGCTGCACCGGAGACATCGTCCTGCTCACTCCGGTGGCGTGGCGCCGTATAAGCGGCTGCTCAGATAGCGCTCATGCGCGTGACGTAATAGCACCATGATGACGGCGGCGGCGGGCAGCGCCAGCAATACGCCGAAAAATCCGAACAACTGGCCGCCCGCCAGCACGGCGAAGATCACCGCCACGGGATGCAGGCCGATGCGCCCGCCGATCAGCCAGGGCGACAACACCAGACCCTCGGCGAGCTGCCCGATGATAAATACTATGACGATAGGAAGCAGATGCACCACATCGTGATATTGCACAATGGCCGCAACGCCCGCCGCGAGCAGTCCTATGATGAATCCCAGATAAGGGACAAAGCTCAGCAGACCCGCGATCATGCCTATGAGCAGAGCGAGATCGAGACCGGCGAGCCACAAACCCACCGAATAGATCACGCCTAATCCGAACATCACCAGGAGCTGGCCGCGCAGAAAAGCCCCCAACACTTCATCACTCTGCCTTGCCAGACGCACCGCCACTGGCTCGATGTTGAGCGGCAACAGTTCCCTGATGCGCGCCATCAGAATATCCCAGTCTCGCAGGAGGTAAAATGTCACCACCGGGATGAGCAGCAGGTTGACAAGCCCCGCCAGAAACGCCAGGCCGGAGTGCGACAGCGAGGTCAATACACCGGCCGCCAGGCCACCCGCCTTCTGCCAGTTCTTGGCGAGTGTCTGTTGCAGCACACTGAGATCAAGATTCGTCTGCTCCAAGCCAAAACGCGCCAGCAGCCATGGCAGCGCGGTGTTTTGCAGCCAATCCAGATAACCCGGGAGTTTGCCGATGAACAGGGTGATCTGCCGCTCCAGCATGGGAACAAAGATCAGCAGCAGGAGCACGATCATTACGAGTAATGCGGTGAAGACGATGGCCGTGGCGAGCCCTCGGGATAGTTTGTACGTTTCCAGCCTGTCCACCCAGGGGTCCACCAGATAGGCGAGCAGCGCCGCGACAAAAAACGGCGTCAACACCGGCGCGAGCAGATACAGCAAACCCGCGGCGATAACGATGGGCAGCAGCAACAGCCATTTGTTGGAATCGGTCACTGGGGGCGCCTCTTCGCCCGCAGGGCACGCACACCCCATGTCCACACGTAGCTTAGCCCGCTCAACAGCGTGGTGACCAGCACCAGATAGACGAGCGCGGCGACCAACCAGGCGGGAAGGATTAACACGCTATGAGTCACTAACATGGCGAGTATCAACACGATCTGCGCGAGGGTATTGAGCTTGCTCAGCAGGCTGGGTTCGAGCTCATAACTGCCGATGAGATAATGATACGCCACACCGCCGGCCACGATCACCAAGTCCCTGCCCACCACCGCCATCACCAGCCACAGCGGGATCTCGCCCAGCCAGCCCAGGACGAGATAGGCGCTGACCAGTAACAGCTTATCGGCAAGCGGGTCCAGGATGGAGCCTAGGCGGCTGCCCCACCCGTAGCGCTTTGCGAGATAACCGTCCAAGGCGTCGCTGACCCCGGCCACGGCGAACAACACGAGCGCCGCGCCATAGTACTCGTTCAGCAGCAGCACCACCATCGGCGGCACGAGCAGTATGCGACCAAGACTGATGGCATTGGGAATATTGCTAGCTTGCATAGATACTCAGCGACTACGCTGTCTACCCCCTTAATTCCAAGACTGCACGCTATGCGAGGACGGCTTGCAAGTCAACAGGAAGGGTTCCGTTGCTCAGTTTGCAGTCGTCGCAACACCCCTATACCATAACACTCTTTGATCCGGAGCCCTTGTGAAGAAACGCCCCCCCCTTCGCCCCCCACAGGACACTCCTGCGCTCAGTTACCGCGACGCGGGGGTGGACATTGACGCCGGCCATCGCCTGGTCGAACGGATCAAGCCGATTGCGGCCCGCACCCGCCGTCCGGGTATCTTAGCCGGAATCGGGGGCTTTGGGGCCTTGTTCGAGCTGCCGCCGGGCTACCGCGAGCCGGTGCTGGTGTCGGGCGCCGACGGTGTGGGGACTAAATTGAAGCTGGCCCTGGAGATGGGCCAGCACGACACCATCGGCATAGATCTCGTCGCCATGTGTGTCAACGACGTGGTCGTGCAGGGCGCCGAACCGCTGTTTTTTCTTGATTACTATGCAACCGGACGGCTTGATGTGGAAGTGGCCACGGCGGTCATCGAAGGCATCGGTCAGGGCTGCGAACTGGCCGGCGCAGCGCTGGTCGGCGGCGAAACCGCCGAGATGCCCGGCCTGTATCATGGCGGTGATTACGATCTGGCCGGCTTTTGCGTCGGCATCGTCGAAAAATCACGCATCATCACCGGAGACTGGGTAGCCCCCGGCGATGCGCTGATCGGCATCGCCTCCTCCGGGCCGCACTCGAACGGTTATTCGCTGATACGCAAAATTATCGAAGCCTCAGGCGCGAATCTTGCGCAAGACTTCCACGGCCGGAGCCTCGGCGAAACGTTGCTGGCACCGACCCGTATCTACGTAAAACCCCTGCTCAAATTATTCGAGAAGGTGAAGGTGCATGCCCTGGCGCACATCACCGGCGGCGGCGTTTCCGAAAATCTGCCGCGCGTGATGCCGGAAAACACCTGCGCCCTGGTGGATACCTCAAGCTGGCCGCGTCCGCCAATCTTCACCTGGCTGGAACAACAGGGCCGGGTGACGGCCGAGGAGATGTACCGCACCTTTAACTGCGGCATCGGGATGGTGGTGTGCGTGGCGGAAGAGGATGCGGAACAGGCCTTGGAATTGCTGGAGGCTGAAGGCGAAACCGCCTGGCGCATCGGCCAGATCGCGGCAGCGAAACGGAGCGGCCCCGCCCACGTCCTGTTCCGAGCGTGAAAATGACCGCGATGCCCTGTGTGATTCTCATCTCCGGGCGTGGGAGCAACCTCCAGGCCATCGTGCACGAAGTGGTTGCAGGCAGGCTACCGCTCGAGATCCGCGCGGTCATCAGCAATCGTCCCGAGGTTTCGGGCCTGGATCTGGCTCACCGCGCCGGCCTGGTCACTCAGGTGCTCGATCATGCCCAGTTTACCGATCGTGAAACCTACGATGCGGCCTTGCTGACCCTGATAGACAGTTACCAGCCTCAATTGGTCATACTGGCCGGATTCATGCGCATCTTGACGGCGCGCTTTGTCCGGCATTACCGGGGGCGCCTGCTCAATATCCATCCCTCACTGCTGCCCGATTTTCCGGGGCTGGACACCCATCGCCGCGCCCTGGCCGCCGGTGCGGTCGAGCATGGCGCGAGCGTGCACTTCATCACCGAGGCGGTGGACGGCGGTCCGGTCATCCTGCAGGCCCGCGTCAAGGTGCTGCCGCATGACAACGCCAAGACGCTCGCCGCGCGGGTGCTTGCCGAGGAGCACCGCATCTACCCGCAGGCGTTACGCTGGTTCGCCGAGAAACGCCTGTGCCTGGAACAACGCGGCGGTCGCGACTGCGCGGTGTTGGACGGTGAGCCCCTGGAGATTTCCGAACACTTGCCACTCAGCGATGTCGAATAAGAATGGGTAAACATTCTCTCGGTGCGGTGGTGTTGTATCTTATCGGCACTTGTAGCGCGGCGGCCGCGCCGCAAGCCTTTACCGCGCAGTACACCGTCAACAAGGGCGGGATTCCCATCGGGGAGATGACACGCACACTGAACCAGCAGGCCGGCGGCCGGTACAACTACGAATCAGTCACCACGGCAAGCAGATTATTGAGCCTGCTGGTGAAGGATAAAATCATCGAGCAGAGTCTGTGGGATTACCACGACGGCGCGATCCGCGCACTCGAATACCGCTACGAAAAAAGCGGCGGCAAGACACCAAAAAAAGTTCAGCTCATTTTCGACTGGGATCAACGGCTGGTCAAAAACGCCCTGGACGGCGAAACACGGGCCATGCCCGTGGCTAAGGGGCTGACCGACATCCTGCTCTATCAACTGGTCCTGATGATGGATTTGAAGGATGGAAAAAAACCGCTCGAATACCCCATCGCGGACAAACACAAATTCAAGACCTACCGCTTCGACATCACCGGTGAAGAAACGCTGGACACGCCGCTAGGCAAGCTCAAGACCGTCAAGGTGCAGCGTGTGCCCGGGCCGGACAAGAAGACCACCCTGATCTGGTGTGCGCCGAGTCTCGACTATCTGCCGGTGCGGATTGAACAGGACGAGCAGGACGACGGCGAATTCAGCATGGTAATCAAATCCGTCGAGGGGCTGCGTTAAACCTAAAAGCATCTATCTAACCGCCCAGAGCCGACAGAAAAATACCCAGATAAATATAATTTACCGCAGAGGACGCAGAGGAACACAAGAAAAATACTATTTACGATCAAGGATGCAAAGGAATAACATTAAAAAGGTTTTGTTTCTCCGCGTCCTCTGCGGTGAACAGAAAAATACCCAGATAAATATAATTTACCGCAGAGGACGCAGAGGACGCAGAGGAACACAAGAAAAATACTATTTACGATCAAGGATGCAAAGGAATAACATTAAAAAGGTTTTGTTTCTCCGCGTCCTCTGCGGTGAATCGTTGTTTTGAATAAGAATTACTCAATCGAACGGATGCCGTAACACGATGGTCTGCGCCCGATCCGGGCCGGTGGAGACGATATCTATCGGTGTCTCGGCAATCTCTTCAATGCGCTTGAGATAGGCGCGCGCATTTTGCGGCAGTGCGTCGTAGCCGGTAACGCCAACGGTGGATTGTTGCCAGCCCGGCATCTCGATATAGATCGGTTCGCAATCGGAGTAGGCCTCCGCACCCACCGGCGGGGTCATGCGCTCCACTCCACCGCAGCGGTAACCGACGCACAGACTGATGGATTCCAGCCCATCCAGGACATCCAGCTTGGTGATGCACAGTCCCGACACGCCGTTGATCTGATTGGAGCGGCGCAACGCGACGGCGTCGAACCAGCCGCAGCGACGCGCCCGTCCCGTGGTCGAACCGAATTCGTTGCCGCGCATGGACAGATGCGCACCCATCTCATCGAACAACTCGGTGGGAAACGGGCCGGAACCCACCCGCGTGGTATACGCCTTGGTAATGCCCAATACATAATCTATGCGGGTCGGCCCGACGCCGCTGCCGGTGCAGGCGCCGCCCGCTGTCGTGTTCGAGGACGTAACATAGGGATAGGTGCCGTGATCCACATCGAGCAGCGCGCCCTGCGCGCCCTCGAACAATACGCCGTCGCCTCGCTTGGCGTGCTGGTGCAGCAACTCCGGAATGTCCGCCACCATCGGCGCGATCACTTCCTGCAGGGCCAGCGCCTCATCGAGCACCTGATTGAAAACGACGGGCTCGGTGCGATAATAATTTTGCAGCACGAAGTTGTGATAGTCGAGCACCTCGCCGAGCTTGGCGGCGAAGCGCTCGCGGTGAAATAGATCGCCGAGGCGAAGCGCGCGGCGCGCGATCTTGTCTTCATAGGCGGGGGCCGATGCCACGCCCGGTGGTGCCGATCGCCGCCTTGCCGCGCGCCAGTTCACGCGCGTGATCGAGCGCGACATGATAAGACAGGATCAACGGGCAGGCCTCGCTGATCTTGAGACGGTCGCGCGCCGGGATTCCTTTTCTTTCCAGCATCTCGATCTCTTCGAGCAGGGCCTTGGGCGACAGCACCACGCCGTTGCCGATCAAACAGGCGACGCCGTTGCGCAGGATACCCGAGGGGATGAGGTGCAGCACCGTCTTTTCGCCCTCGATGACCAGCGTGTGGCCGGCGTTGTGGCCGCCCTGGAAACGCACCACCGCCGCGGCGCGATCGGTGAGCAGGTCCACCACTTTGCCCTTACCCTCGTCACCCCATTGGGTGCCGATAACCACCACATTCTTACCCACTCTTTGCATGCTCTGTCTCGACGACGGTCCACATACCCTTACGCTGCTCCAGTCTGCGGTCGCAGCTCAAGTCCGTGACATCTCCCGCCTGCCCCGGCAGCGCCCAGATGACGCGCTCGCCCTCCTCGCGTAATTCCCTGACCGTGTTGCGCAAAACGGGATCATCGCTCCATGGCGCCAGGATGCCACTCACGTGCGCGACCGCCGGGCCGGGACTCAGCGCGATCAGCGTCTTGAGATCGGCGCTGAATCCGGTGGCCGGGCGCGGCTGACCGTAGAGATGTCCGACATCATAGCGTCCGCCCTGCGCGACGGCCTGTCCGTGGCCGGGCACAAAGGCGGCGAATACCACGCCGGTGTGATAGTGATAGCCGCGCAATTCGCCGAGATCGAAGTGCAAAGGCGCCTCCGGCAGATAGCGGCCGGCGGCCTGTGCGATCGCCTGCAGATCCGCCAGGGCACGCTTGACCTCTGCCCCCGCACCGTGCAGTACTCTCTCAGCTTCGGCGAGGACTTCAACGCCACCGTTCAATTCGGCGAGACCGAGTAAGCGCTGCCGTTGTTCGGCTGTAACCTTTAACTCCGCCAACAGACTTTGCATCTCCGGCGCCGCCTTGCGTTGCAGCGCATCGAACAAGATGGCTTCGTGCGTGGCGTCGAGCCCGGCCTCGCGCGCCAAGCCGCGAAAGATACCGACGTGACCGAGATCAAGATGCGCGTCGCTCACGCCGGTGAGGGTCAGCACCTCCTGCATCAAACACAGGATCTCGATATCGCTCTCGATACCGGCATGGCCATACAACTCCGCGCCCACCTGCAATGGATTGCGCGAGCGGGCGAATCCGTCGGGCCGCGTGTGCAACACCGTGCCGAGGTAACTCAGGCGCACCGGCGCGTTGCGTTTGAGGTGATGCGCATCTATGCGCGCCACTTGCGGCGTCATGTCGGCGCGCACACCCATGAGACGGCCGGTGAGCTGATCGGTGAGCTTGAAGGTTTGCAGATCGAGGTCGCGGCTCATGCCGCTGAGCAGCGACTCCAGATATTCCACCAGCGGAGGGATGACCAGTTCGTAGCCCCAGCCATGAAACAGATCGAGAAGATCGCGTCGCAGCCACTCCAGACGCTCGGCCTGCGGTGGTAAGACGTCTTCGATACCCTCGGGCAGCAGCCAGTGATCTTTATCGGCCATGGGATTTTTTATCGTTGCGCAGGTTCAATCCTTAACTGCCTACAATTAATTCTTGAGTACATACAGCAACGCCACACCGAGCGCCATACTGATGAGTCCACCGACGCGCAGGGTGAGATTGTCCATCTGGCCGATCAGCGCGACGGCTCTGCGAAAATCCGCCGGACTCAGAAAGGGCAACACGCCTTCCACGACCAGGACGAGCGCGACGGCGGTGAGTAGCTCATCCCACATTGACGGCGGCCGGCTTACTGCTTGGCGGGCGCTTCGAGGCCTTTGAAATAACCGAAGAACTCCGACTCGGGCTCCAACACCAGCACATCGCCCTTGTTGTTGAAAGTGGACTTGTAGGCATTCAAACTGCGGTACAGCGCATAAAAATCCGGATCGGCGCTATACGCTCCGGCATAAATCTCCGAGGCCTTGGCGTCGCCTTCACCTCGCAGGCGCTCCGCCTCGCGGAAGGCCTCCGCCTGAACCACTACGCGCTGCCGGTCGGCATCGGCGCGGATCTTTTCCGCCGCCTCCGCGCCGCGCGCCCGGAAGTCCTTGGCGACTCGCGCGCGCTCCGCCTCCATGCGCTGATACACCGAGGCGCTCACCTCTTTCGGGAGGTCCACGCGACGCAAACGCACGTCCACCACCTCGATGCCCAACTCCTTGGCCTCGTTGTTGGCGTTCACCGTCATGGTGTCCATGATCTTGGCGCGATCTCCGGAGATCACCTCTTGGATGGTGCGCTTGCCGAACTCACCGCGCAGTCCGCTTTTCACGGTCTGAAACAGGCGCAAGCCGGCGCGCGTCGGGTCGCCGCCGGTCGCGCGATAGTATCGGGCGACATCGGTGATCCGCCACTTGATGAAGGAGTCCACAATGACGTTTTTCTTTTCAATAGTCAGGTAACGTTCAGGCTCCGCATCCAGGGTCTGAATGCGGGCGTCAAACTTGCGGACATTGTTCAATATAGGGACCTTGAAATGCAGGCCGGGCTCGAAGTCGGTCCGCACGATCTCGCCCAGACGAAACAGGATGACCCGCTCCCGCTGATCCACGGTAAAGACCGAAAATGATGCGATGAACACCACCACCGCGAGTCCGGCAATCCATCCCGTGCGTAACTGGACCATCAGCGCACCTCCTGCTCGCGGGTCCGCGCCCGCATATCGCCGCTGGACGGCGAGAGGGGCGGCGCCACAGTGGTGGATTTATCAGTGCCCTCCGGGGCCGCCGGCCTCTCGGGCAGCATGAACGATTCGCCGCGTTGTTGCATCATCTTGTCGAGCGGCAGATACAAGAGATTGTTGCCCCCCTTGATATCCACCATCACCTTGCTGCTGTTGGACAACACCGACTCCATCGCTTCCAGGTAAAGACGCTTGCGGGTGATCTCGGGAGCCAGCTTGTACTGCCCCAACACCTGCGTAAAGCGGCTCGCCTCGCCCTCCGCCTGGGCGATCACCTTGGACTTGTAGGCCTCGGCCTCTTGAAGCTGACGGGCCGCGCCGCCGCGGGCGGTCGGGATCACGCCGTTGGCATAGGTCTGCGCCTCGTTAATCAGGCGTTGTTCGTCCTCGCGCGAACGGATCACATCCAGGAAGGCGTTCTGCACCTCTTCCGGGGCCTGCGCGCCCTGCACGTTGGCGCGCGTGAGTTCAAGGCCGGTGCGATAACGATCGAGCACCTCCTGAATCAATGCCTCGCTGCGCTCCTCGATATCGCGGCGCCCTTCACCCAGCACATAGTCCATCTTGCTCTTGCCGACGATCTCGCGCACCACGCTCTCGGTCACCTGCCCCAGGGTGACATCGGGGTCACGCACGCTGAACACATAGTCGCGCGCCTCCTTGACGCGGTATTGAACCGCGAGCTTGATGTCTATGATGTTTTCATCCTGGGTCAGCATCAGCGACTCGCGCAGCACATCGGTAGGCTGTTGACCGGCGCCGGCGGTGCGAAATCCGATCTCGACATTGCGGATCTGATCAATGTTGACGACCTCCACCGTTTCGATCGGATAAGGGATGTGCCAGTGCGGCCCCGGTAATGTAGTTGCTTGGTATTGACCAAAGCGCAACACAATACCGCGCTCCGGCGGATCAATGATGTATATCCCCGAGCCTAACCAGATGACGACGGCGAGCAGCGCCAGCCAGCCGAGCCCCGATGCGCCGGGCTTACCGCCGGTGTCCCCGCGTTTCCCGCCAAACAGGGCGCCGAACCGCTCACGTAATTTGCGGGCGACCTCGTCCAGATCGGGAGGACCTTCGCCACTGGGCTTGCGGGCGCTCCACGGATCTTTGCCGCCACCGGCGCCTCCCGGTTCATTCCAAGCCATCGGTTACTCCAAGCAGGGTGAAGGGGTACATTCTATGGGTCTCTGGGCACGGCCGCAACAAAATATCCACAGACAGTTAAAACTTAGAGCCTATCCATACTGTAGTTCCACTGAGTCCGTTGCGGTGAAAAGGCTTCACCGCAGAGCGCGCGGAGGACAAACAAACCCTTGCTTGAGGGCATTCCTCTGTGTCCTCTGCGGTAAATTATTTATGGATAGTTCTTAGTAGATCAAATGAGCGCTACCGGGGAGAAATCGTCGAGTCCCGCTTCACTACGCAGGCTTTCCAGACTCGCGGAGGGGATCTCGACGTCCATGACCCAATCTCCGTCCTGCTCCAGATGCTCAGCGCGCACTGCGCCCATCTTGAACAATCGGGCTCTCAGCCGTCCCGCGCTGGGAGGCAGACGCAGACGCTGCCGCAGCGGGCCTTGAGGCGGCGTCTCGCTATCCTGGCGCTTCGCGGCAGCCTCCGCCAGGGCCTGCTGCAAGAGTTCCAGACCTGCGCCCGTGACCGCGGAGAGCCACACCCGCTTGATGCGGCCCTGCTCATCGCGCTCCAGCCGTGGCAGCCGCTCCCGGCATCCTGCCTCCCGCGACACTGGCAGAACCCTTCGCTGGCGCTCTTCCCTGTGCGGCGCGGTGTCGGGCAACAGATCAATCTTGTTATAAATCTCCAACTGCGGCACGTCTTCCGCGCCGATTTCTTTGAGTACGCTGTTCACCTGCTCGGCGCAGATCTGGTGGTCGTCGGCGTGGGCGTCTATCACGTGCAGCAGCAGATCGGCGTCGCGCGTCTCTTGCAAGGTGGAGTGAAACGCGGCGACCAGATCATGCGGCAGGTTGCGGATGAAGCCGACGGTGTCGGTGACGATAAGCGGTTGGCCGTTGTCCAGCCCCAGACGGCGCACGGTGGGATCGAGCGTAGCGAACAACAGGTTGGCCGCATAGACGCCGGCGCCGGTGAGGCGATTAAACAATGTGGACTTGCCGGTGTTGGTGTACCCGACCAGCGATGCGGTAAACAGGCCGGCCTTGCGCCGCGCGCGCCTGCCTGTTTCGCGCTGGCTGCGCACCTTCACGAGGCGCTTGTTGAGCTGTTTGATGCGCGCGCCGATCAGACGGCGGTCGGTTTCGAGCTGGGTCTCACCGGGCCCGCGCAGACCTATACCGCCCTTTTGCCGCTCCAAGTGGGTCCAGCCCCGTACCAGGCGGGTGGCGAGATGCCGCAACTGCGCCAGCTCGACCTGCAGTTTACCCTCGTAGCTACTGGCGCGCTGCGCGAAGATGTCCAGAATCAGGCCGGTGCGATCCACGACCCGGCATTGCAACAACTTCTCGAGATTACGTTCCTGGGCGGGCGACAAGGTGTGATTGAACAGCACGACCTCGGCCTGTTCGCGTTCTACGCAAGCACGGATTTCTTCGGCCTTGCCGCTGCCTGCAAAATATTTGGGATCGGGGCTGCTGCGTGTACCGGTGATGGTGGCGACCGGGCGGCCGGCGGCGGCCAGAGCGAGTTCGCGCAATTCCGCCAGTTCTTCACTACCGTTGCAAACGGGATGCCGGGAGCGACTGCCGTTCAGGTTCAGGTGAACCAGGACTACACGTTCCCCGCGCTTGGGGCGCTCAAACAATCATCTACCCCCGCGCCGGATTACAGGAAGGCAGCTAAGCGAGTGAATTGGCATCCCCGGTTAAGCGTTCCCCGGCGCAGACTCAACGTCTTCTTCCATGCCCGGCAGCTTGATGTTGCGGGCGGGGACCACGGTGGAAATGGCGTGCTTATAGACCATTTGACTGACCGTGTTTTTCAGCAATACCACGAATTGGTCAAAGGATTCGATCTGGCCCTGGAGCTTGATGCCGTTTACCAAATAGATGGAGACGGGGATACCCTCCCGGCGCAGTGTATTAAGAAATGGATCCTGGAGCGATTTCCCTTTGGTCATATCAGTTCTCCTTTTTTTCTCGTTATTAGGGGTGCTCGTGTCCACGGACACGGCCTCGCCAACAGTCTTCGCGGTTGTTTTACTCATTTCCTATGGCCTCCGCACAGTAATTACTCAGCTTTTCGAATACCCTTTCATCCAAGCTGTCAAACCACACCGCGTCGGGTTCAGCACGCAGCCACGTCAACTGGCGTTTGGCGAGTTGGCGTGTCGTTATAATAGCTCTTTTGGTCATTTCCTCGCAATTCATTTTACCCCCCAGATAATCCCACACCTGGAGGTATCCTACTGCCCTCAAGGCGGGTGCCTCGGGCGTCAAATCGCCCCGCTGGCGCAGGGCCTCAACCTCTTCAATCAGCCCCCGTTGCAGCATGTCATGAAACCGTCGGGAGATAGATTCATGTAGCATCCGGCGATCGCCAGGCGCCACCGCCAGCTTGATGACTCGATGTGTCAAAGGTTCGGCAGTGGTTCGGGCGTAAAGTTCCGTGCGGGTGCTGCCGGTCAACTCATAGACCTCCAGAGCTCGCTGGATGCGCTGGGGGTCGTGAGGGTGAATCCGCGCAGCCGCCTCAGGGTCAATCTCGGCCAGCCTCGCGTGGAGCACACCCCAGCCTTTAGCCTCGGCCTCGGCCGCCAGCCTTTGCCGCACCTCGGCATCGGCGGAGGGTAACTTAGACAGGCCACGTTGCAGGGCCCGAAAATACAGCATCGTCCCGCCGACCAGCAGCGGGATGCGCCCCTTAAGGGTAATCGCCTCCATCTCGGCGAGCGCGTCCTCACGAAACAGCGCCGCGGAGTAGGGATCGGCAGGGTCGCGGATGTCTATAAGACGGTGCGGCGCCCTGCTCAGCAACTCAGCGCCGGGCTTGGCGGTGCCGATGTCCATGCCGCGATACACCATCGTTGAGTCCACGCTGATGATGTCGCAGGGCAGGTGCTCGGCAAGCGCGATCGCAAGATCGGTCTTGCCGCTCGCAGTGGGGCCCATCAAGAAAATGGCGGGAGGCATAGGGGTGAGGGGTGAGGGTGAGTGAGGGGTGAGGGTTTTTACGCCTCACGCCTCACAGTTTTCTACCGTCCTCTCATAAACAATTTATCCAGCTCATCCAAACTCAGTTGTATCCATGTCGGACGGCCGTGATTGCACTGCCCGCTGCGCGGCGTCGTCTCCATATCGCGCAACAAGGCGTTCATTTCACCAAGCCCAAGGCGGCGGTGGGCGCGGACCGAGGTATGACAGGCTAGCGTGCCGAGCAGGCCGTTGATATGCTCGCGGATACGGGTACTCGTGCCGTGGGTGATGAGGTCGGAGAGCACATCGCGCAGTAGGCTAGCCACATCCGCATCTTGCAACAACGTGGGCGCCCGGCGCACAACCAGGGTCTCCGGGCCGGCCCGGCCGATCTCGAAGCCCAGTTCCTCGAACAAATCCGCATTTTCCTCGGCGATATCTGCCTCGCGCGTGCTGACATTCACAGCGACAGGCAGTAATAGCGGTTGAGAAATAATCCCCTCCCCCTCCAGCGCCGCCTTCATGCGCTCGTAGGTAATCCGCTCGTGCGCGGCGTGCATGTCCACCAATACGAGGCCGTGGGCGTTCTCCGCCAGGATATAAATCCCTTGCAACTGGGCCAGGGCATAGCCGAGAGGCGGCGGCGCCGTGGCGGGCGCCGGCTCATCCCGCAGCTCGACCCCATGCAGAGCCTGATAGGCGACGATCTGTTCGCGTACCTGTGCGGCAGAGGGTACATGGGGGGCGGCCAGCGGCATCGGCCGCTGCGACGGGGTGAATATTTCCGACACCGCGCCCCGTGGTTCCGGGGTGTTGGGTAAACTTTGGGTAATCGGATGTTGTGCTGGACTTACCTCTGCCAAACTCTTGTGCAGAGAGCGGAACAGGAAATCATGCACCAGCCTCCCCTCGCGAAAACGTACCTCATGCTTGGTCGGATGCACGTTGACATCCACCTGCGCAGGGGGCAACTCCAGATAAAGGACGTAGGCCGGGTGACGGCCGTGATACAGCACGTCCTGGTAGGCCTGCCGGATCGCATGGCTGACCAGCTTGTCGCGCACCATGCGGCCATTGACGTAAAAGAATTGCAGATCGGCCTGACCCCTGGAGAAGGTCGGCAGCCCGACCCAACCCCACAGCCGCAATCCCACCGCGGCGGACTCCACCGGCAGCGCCTGCTCCATAAAGGCCGTGCCGTACAGCGCCGCGACCCGCTGGGCATGCTCGCCGGGTTCGAGCGGACGCAAGCTGTGCACCACGCGCTGGTTGTGGCGGAGGGTGAAGCCCACCTCAAAACGGCTCAAGGCAATGCGCTTGACCAGATCTTCGATATGGCCGAATTCGGTCTGCTCGGTGCGCAGGAAATTGCGGCGCGCGGGCACGTTGAAAAACAGATCGCGCACCTCGACCGTCGTCCCGACGGGGTGAGCAGTAGGTTCGGGCAGACTCGACGCATCCCCCTCGCCCGCCACCCGCCAGCCGTGGCTGTCGGCCGCGGTACGTGAACTAAGCTCAAGACGCGACACCGAGCCGATGCTGGGCAAGGCCTCGCCGCGAAAGCCCAGGCTCAGCACCTGCTCGAGATCTTCCAGACTGCGGATCTTGCTGGTGGCGTGACGGCGCAACGCCAGCGGCAGGTCGTCCTTGTGGATACCCCTCCCGTCGTCCCGCACCCGCACCCGGCGCACCCCGCCCTGCTCGACGTCTATCTCGATAGTCCGCGCACCCGCATCCAGGCTGTTTTCCAGCAATTCCTTGACTACCGCGGCGGGCCGCTCAACTACCTCACCCGCAGCGATTTGGTTGACTAATTGCGGTGGGAGTAATTGGATACGCATCGGGAAAAGACATTTCTCACGCCAAGCCGCTAAGACGCTATGGTAAAACAAAAAATCGTTTTGCGCCTTAGCGTGCGAATGAAGCGGAGAAGATCACCCCGGATGGCGCAGAAAAATATTCCTCTGCGTCCTCTGCGGTAAAAGACTTATGGAGCCTCTGATTAAGTCAGAGGTTCCAGCGGTGCAGGGACGCACCGCCATTTTTTCAAACACGGAAGTGTTTGAAAAATGGAGAAAAGCAAAAACCATGTTTTTTGCTTTTCGTGCTCTGAGAAGTCCAGGATGGACTTATTCAGAGCTTCCTTATAGATCGGCTGTAACAGCGGATGGAACACGTAGCACCTTACCAGCAGGTAAAGGCCGGCTCGGCAGGCCGGAATTCGCATTACGCAACTGGATCGCACTCACCTGGTGCTGCTTGGCGATGCTGGACCAAGTCTCGCCGTTCCGCACGATGTGCTCGCGGGCAGAGTCCTCTTTCTGGGCGACGCGCGTTCCCGGCGCCGAATGCTTGACAACATAGCCGCGCACGCCATTCAGGATGGCCTCGGCCAAAGCCTGCTGATAGCGGCCATTGCGCAGCTTTTTCTCCTCCTTGGGATTGGAGATATAGGCGGTCTCGACTAATATGGAAGGGATATCGGGCGACTTCAGCACCACGAATCCGGCCTGCTCCACGCCGCGTCGATGCACCCGCCCGACCTGGCGCAAGCCGTCCAGAATGTGCTGAGCGACCTTCATGCTGGCCTCGCTGGTCGCAGTCTGCGAGAGATCCAGCAGCACCGAGGCCAGCAGATCGTCCTTGTCATCGAGACTCACCCCGCCGACCAGATCCGCCGCATTCTCGCGCTCGGCGAGCCAACGCGCCGCCTCATTCGTCGCGCCGCGTTCGGACAGCGTATACACCGATGAGCCGTGCGCATCGGAATCCTCGGCGGCATCGGCATGGATGGAGATAAACAGATCGGCCTTGTGCTCACGCGCCTTGGCGATGCGCTTGCGCAGGCTGACATAGTAGTCGCCGCCGCGGGTCATCACCGGCCGCATGCCCGGCTCCTTGCGGATCAGGGTCTCCAGTCGTCGCGCGATGGACAGCACGATGTTTTTTTCCATCGTCCCGTCGGGGCCCGTGGCGCCGGGGTCGTCACCGCCGTGCCCGGCGTCTATGGCGATCACGAAATCACGTGCCGGAGACGGCTTTGAAGCGGCGGCGCGCTTATGGGCCGGCGCGGAGGGTGGGGGAAGCACGGCCGCCGGCTTGCTCACTTCCGCCACGGTCTCTTGGTTTTCGCCGGGGAAGAAATCAATCACCAGACGGTGGCCATAACGCTCATTGGGACCCAGCACAAAGTCCTTGACCCGGACATGATTTTTGAGGGCGATGACGATGCGCACCGTATCGTCCAGCGTCATACTGCGGATATCGGTGAACAGGCTTTTCTTGGCGTCAACGGCGGGCAATAAACTCAGCAGCGCGGCATTGCGCACGTCCACCTCGATGCGATCGGGGAAGGTATTAAGCTGGTGCTGGACGGGGGCGCTGACATCAAATACCAAGCGGGTGTTATCGGGCGCCGGCCAGACCCGCACCTTGTTGATCTCGACAGGCCCTTCGACAGGGCTCGGGGCAGGCGCGGCAAGACACAGACTCGACCAGGCCAGCAGAATCAACGTACAGAAGTATCTCAACAAGGCGACCTCCTGAGATAAGGCTGGCTTATTGTGCCGGTATTCTTTTATTTTTTGCAAGAAATTTCTTTATCTATCATTAAAATAGCATACTAACCTCAGTTTAAATTGACACAATTTATATAACTCAATGATTGATCATGGTATTCATCGCATCAAGCCGGATGCGGCGTTGTTCTCTCCGATGCTCGATGATTATCCACAGGTCAGGGGATGGCAGTAGGGAACCGCCCCGCTCCGGCCATTCGATCAGGCACAAGGCATCGGGACGCAAATAATCGCGCGCGCCAATGTTCTCCAACTCATGGGGATCGGTGAGGCGGTACAAATCGAAGTGATAAATACGCCGCCCGGAAAGATCATAAGGTTCGATCAAGGTGTAGGTAGGACTTTTAACCTTGCCTTGGTATCCCAAAGCCCGCAGCCAGCCGCGCACCAGCGTGGTCTTGCCCGCGCCGAGTTCACCCTGTAGATAGACAATACCGCTGGGATATTGCGCCGCGAGGCGCGCGCCGAGCGCCTCCATCTCTTCCGCACTGTTGATAGTCAGTTCCATCAGTCAAAATTCAACAAGGGCCGCAGCCAGGACAGCAAATCGCTTGCGATCAAACCGCGCTCGCCCTGCTCCGCCGCCTGGTCGCCCGCCGCGGCATGCAGACAGACGCCACGCCGGGCGGCGTCCTCACGACCCAGCCCCTGTGCTATAAGACCGGCGATAACACCCGTCAACACATCGCCCATGCCGGCGCTTGCCATGCCTGGGTTCCCGGCGCTGCATACTTCCACACGCTGCTCTGCGACGATCATCGTACCGGCGCCTTTGAGCACCACTACCCCGCCGTAGCGTTTTTGTAATTCAGTCGCCGCGGTGAAGCGGTCGCTTTGAATTTCCGCCGTGTTGGTTTTTAACAGCCGCGCCGCCTCGCCCGGATGGGGCGTGAGTATCCAGTTGTCGCGCCGTAACGGTTCCAATGCCAATAAATTCAGGGCGTCGGCATCCACCACCAACGGTAGTCCCGTATCGAGCACCCGCGCCAACAGTTGTGAGGCCCATTCGGATTGGCCCAGCCCAGGCCCGATGGCGATCACATCGGCGCGCTCTAATAGAGGCGCGAGCTGCTCCGGCCGTTCAACGCCATAACACAACAGTTCAGGTCGCTGTGCGCTGATGACCGCCGCATGATCAGCGCGGGTAGCGAGATACACCAAGCCCGCGCCCACCCGCAGTGCGGCTTCACCGCACAGGCGTAGCGCCCCGGCCATGCCGTGATCGCCGCCGATCACCAGCAGCCGGCCGTAATCGCCCTTATGCGAGTTGCGTTGCCGCGCTGCCAGGCGAGGCAGATCTTTTAACTCGACACGGGTGGCCGCGGCAGTCACACGATTGAAGACCTCGCCCGGCACACCGAGATCATCAAATTGAATCGCACCGCAATGATCGGGGCCGTCGGCGGTATACATGCCTTGCTTGAGACCAATGAAAGTGACGGTGAGCGCCGCCCGCACCGCCGCGCCCTGCATGCAACCGGTATCAGCGTCCAGGCCGGAGGGAATATCCACGGCGAGCACCGGCTTATCCGCCGAGTTGATGGCTTCTATCGCTTCGCGCCACGCACTGCTTACCTCGTCTTTAAGCCCGGTACCCAGCAAGGCATCAATGATCAGATCGGCATCGCTCAAGGCGCGGACATCGAAGGGAAGGGCCACGACTGACGTACAGGGAAGAACTAATGTCGCGGGAGGCAGGACGCCGGGAGCGACCGGCGTTGCGTCGAGCAAGCGCCGCGCTCGCAGGGCATCGCCCTGCAAACGCTGCGGATCACCCACCTGCAGGACGCCAACATCAAGGCCGGCCTCGGCGGCCAGGCGGGCGACGACGTAGCCATCCCCCCCGTTGTTGCCGAGACCACAGACCGCCACGATGCGGCGCACCTCGGGCCAGTGTTGCCGCAACGCCCGGAAGGCGGCCTCACCTGCATGCTCCATAAGTGTGCTGCCGGGAATGCCATACTCCTCGATGGCGATGCGATCGAGTTCGCGCACCTGTGCGGCGCGATAAAGCGTATTAGGGAGTGCGGTCATTAGACCACGATGTTAGTGCGAGGGAACTGGTCTTACAAGTACGAAGAATTCGCGCCCACGAGCAGGGCCGGTAAATTCAGCCAACTATCTAAGCCGTTTTTTGCGCGGTGAGGATCAAATATTTTTCGTACAACTGCTCTTTGGTCTCGACGATGTCGGGGTTGAGCGGGATGCAGTCCACCGGGCAGACCTCGACGCACTGCGGCGTGTCGAAGTGGCCGACGCACTCGGTGCAGAGCTTGGGATCAATGACATAGATTTCGGGGCCTTGCGAGATCGCGCCGTTCGGGCACTCCGGCTCGCACACGTCGCAATTGATACATTCATCGGTAATCATCAAGGCCATGAACGCCGAGCCTCTGTCCTAGAAGTTCACGCTCTCGCCGCAACCGCAGGCGGACTTTTCATTGGGGTTGTTGAACTTGAACACCTCGTTCATCCCCTCTTTGGCATAATCGAGTTGGGAGCCGTCTAAAAAGAGCAGGTTGGCACGGTCGACCACGACCTTGGCGCCGTTAGACTCGAATACACTATCGCCCTCGCCAATCTCTTGGGCGATGTCGAAGGTATAGGCCTGACCTGCGCAGCCGGCTTTACGCAGCCCCAGACGCAGGCCGACGCCGCCCTGCTTGGCAAGCAATTTCTGCACACGCTGTGCAGCCTTTTCGGTGAGTGTGATGGCCATGCTGGTCTCCTGCTTGTTACGATCATAAAAATACTATACCTGATTAAAATAGTCAACTATTAACCCTTTTCTGTACGGGCTCATGCTGAGATTGATAAACTTCATATTTCATCGAGGAGGCCGAATGAATTCGGCCCTACATAGACCAAAAATGCGCGCATCCCAGCTACTCCTCTCCACCACCAAGGAAACTCCCGCCGACGCCGAGGTTATCAGCCATCAGTTGATGCTCCGCGCCGGCATGATTCGCAAACTCGCGGCCGGTATTTATACCTGGCTGCCGCTCGGCTTGCGCGTGCTGCGCAAGGTGGAGGGCATCGTGCGCGAGGAGATGAATCGCATCGGCGCGCAAGAGGTGCTGATGCCCGCCGTGCAGCCGGCCGAACTGTGGCAGGAATCCGGGCGTTGGGGACTCTACGGCGCGGAATTGTTGCGCCTGAAGGACCGACATCAACGTGACTTCTGCTTCGGCCCTACGCACGAAGAGGTTATCACCGACATGGTGCGCCGCGAGATTCGCAGTTACAAACAATTGCCGGCCACGTTTTACCAAATCCAAACCAAATTCCGCGATGAACCACGGCCGCGCTTCGGCGTGATGCGCGCGCGCGAATTCCTGATGAAGGACGCCTACTCCTTTCACATAGATCAGGCCTCGCTGCAAGAAACGTACGAGACCATGCACACAACCTATATGCGCATCTTCACTCGCTTGGGGTTGGATTTCCGCGCCGTGTATGCCGATCCCGGCGCGATCGGCGGGAGCGGCTCGCAGGAATTTCACGTACTCGCCGCCTCGGGCGAAGACGCCATCGCCTTTTCCGATACGAGCGACTACGCGGCCAACGTCGAACTGGCCGAGGCGGTGACGCCCGCTGGCAAGCGTCCCGAACCAAAACTACCGATGCGAACCGTGGACACGCCCGGCCGGCACAGCATTGAAGAGGTGAGCGGGTTTCTGAAGGTTGCGCCGCAGCAGTGCGTAAAAACACTGTTGGTGCAAGGCGCCAAGAAAGATGAAGTCATCGCCCTGGTGCTGCGCGGCGATCACGAACTGAATATGGTTAAGGCGGGCAAACTCACCGAGGTTGCAAGCCCCGTCACCTTTGCGAGTAATGAACAGGTGCGCGGAGTGGCCGGCTGCGAGCCGGGTTCGCTGGGTCCGCTGGGATTAAAAATTCCTGTCATTGTGGATCGAGCTGCGGCGCACCTTGTGGACTTTGTGTGTGGCGCGAATCAAGACGGCAAACATCTCGCCGGCGTAAATTGGGGGCGCGATCTACCCGAACCTCTAGTAGCCGACCTGCGTAATGTTGTGGAAGGTGATCCTAGTCCGGATGGGAAGGGAAAGCTCTCCATCGCGCGAGGCATCGAGGTCGGCCACATCTTCCAGCTCGGCGCCAAATACAGCGCAACCATGAACGCCACTGTGCTCGACCAGAACGGCCAGCCGGTGGTCATGACGATGGGTTGTTACGGCATCGGCGTGTCGCGGGTGGTGGCCGCCGCCATCGAACAGAATAACGACGATCGTGGCATCATCTGGCCGGTGGCGATTGCGCCGTTTCAAGTTGCTTTGCTGCCCATGAACATGCAGAAATCACAACGGGTGCGTGAGGCGGCGGAAAAACTTTATCAGGAATTGCAGAGCGCGGGCATCGAGGTGTTGTTTGACGACCGCCCGCTGCGCGCAGGCGTGATGTTCGCCGACATCGAACTGATCGGCATTCCACATCGTCTGGTGCTGGGCGAGCGCGGGCTGGATGCCGGGACGATTGAGTATCAAGGAAGGCGCGATACGGAGAGTCGAAACTTACCGCTGTCGGGAATAATGGATTTTATAAATACACAACATGCTTGAGAAATTTATGAAAATCACTGTCCTCATCGTTATTATGGCCGCCACTCTGTTAAGCGCTTGTGACAACCGGCCTAAGACCGAGCCGCAGCCGGCGACGATCTTCAAGGAAGAACGCCAGGCTCTCGACAAGGCCAAGGGCGTGCAGCAGACGATAGACCGTCAGGCGGAAGAACAGCGCAAGAAGATGGATGAGGCTGAGAAAGGTCAATAAAAGCGATCCGTCACCGCAGAGAACACAGAGGAAAAACTAAATCATTTTAATTCTCTGCGTCCTCTGCGGTGAATAGCATTAATTGCATGTACAACTCACCGTCTACTATTAAGACTCTTATCCACTGTGCCTGAGCACCACACCGGCCAAGGGCGGGAGGGTGATTTGTATGGACCACGGCCTGCCCATCCACGGCTGCGGCTCGGCCCACACACCCGCTTCACCCAAGTTACTCCCGCCGTAGAAGGTCGAATCTGAATTAAGAACAGTGTGGTAATAGCCCGGGTGGGGCACGCCGAGGCGATAACCGTGGCGCGGCATGGGCGTAAAGTTGAGGACTACGGCCACGGTTTCGTCCTCGCTCTTGCGCAGATAAGAGAGTACCGATTGCGCGGCGTCGTGGCAGTCTATCCACTCGAAGCCTTGAGCGTCGAAGTCGTAACGGTGCAGGGCGCCGGATTCACGATACAGCCGGTTGAGATCGCGCACCAGACTCAGCACGCCCTGATGTTCTGGATAGTCGAGCACGTACCAGTCCAGTTGGGTGGTGTGATCCCATTCAGTACCTTGCGCGAACTCGCAGCCCATGAACAGCAGTTTCTTGCCGGGTTGCGTGTACATGTAGGTGTAGAGCAGGCGCAGATTGGCGAAGCGCTGCCAGGTGTCACCCGGCATCTTGTAGAGCAGCGAGGCCTTGCCGTGCACGACTTCATCGTGCGAGAACGGCAACACAAAGTTTTCGGTATAGGCATAGAGCATACCGAAGGTGAGCCGTTCGTGATGGTAGTGGCGGTACACCGGGTCGAGCCTCATGTACTCCAGCGTGTCATGCATCCATCCCATGTTCCACTTTATGCTGAAGCCGAGGCCGCCCAGCCATACCGGCCGCGACACCATCGGCCAGGCGGTGGATTCTTCGGCAAGCATCAGCGTGCCCGGACAATATTCGTGGGTGACGGTGTTGAGCTCGCGCAAGAAGGCGATGGCCTCGAGATTTTCATTGCCGCCGTGGACATTGGGCCGCCACTCGCCGGGCTTGCGTGAATAATCGAGGTACAGCATGGAGGCGACGGCGTCCACGCGCAGGCCGTCTATATGGAATTCCTCCAGCCAGTAGAGCGCGCTGGAGACGAGAAAATTTTTCACCTCGTTGCGGCCGTAATTGAAGATCAGCGTGCCCCAATCGGGATGTTCGCCCCAACGCGGGTCTTCGTGTTCATAGAGGGCTGTGCCGTCGAAACGCGCCAGGGCATGCTGATCCCTGGGAAAGTGCGCGGGCACCCAGTCGAGCAATACGCCGATATGGTGCGTGTGACAGTAATCCACAAAATAGCGGAAGTCGTCGGGGCTGCCGTGGCGGCGGGTGGGGGCGTAGTAGCCGGTGGTCTGATAGCCCCAGGAGGCGTCATAAGGGTGTTCGGTGACCGGCATGAGTTCAATGTGCGTAAAGCCGAGTGCGCTGACGTGCGCGACGAGTTGGTGCGCGAGATCTCGATAGTTGAGAAACTGCCCGTGTTCGTCGCGCCGCCACGAGCCCAGATGAATTTCATAGATAGAGATCGGCTGATGCAGCCAGGCGCCTTCCGTGCGGTTCTGCATCCAGACCGCATCCGTCCAGCTACGCGGGGAGTCCGCCGTCACGATGGAGGCGGTCTTCGGGCGCAGCTCAAAACTCTGGGCGTAAGGATCGGTCTTGAGGTCTATGTAGCCGGCCTGGGTGCGTACTTCAAATTTGTAGAGCGTTTCAGCACCGATGCCGGGAATAAACAGTTCCCACACCCCACTGCCGCCGCGCACCCGCATGGGATAACGGCGCCCGTCCCAGTTGTTGAAGTCGCCCACCACACTGACGCGCTCGGCGTTCGGGGCCCACACGGCGAACAGCACGCCGCTGATCCCCTCCACGCTGTGGAGATGTGCGCCCATAAAGCGGTGTGCATGCCGGTGGCGCCCTTCACCGAAAAGGTGCAAATCATAGTCGGGAACTTGTGGTGGAAAACAATAGGGGTCGTACGCGCGTCGTGACTGTCCGCCCTCTTGCCAGGTCAACTCGTAATGCGGGCCGACCTTGGCGGCTTCACCACGCCATTCAAACATGCCGCTGATTGCGGCTACCGGCTGCATAGGCAATGCCTGGCTCAGTCCTTCTATAAACACGCGGGTTGCGCCCGGTATATAGGCACGGATAATCTCTTGTTGCGTACCCAGAGGATGCCGCCCAAGCAAGGAGAATGGGTCATGGTGACGGCCTTCTGACAGCCGTACCAATTCGGAGGACGGATTAGCTACGGTATTCATATTATTTCTATATTTCAAAGATAAAGGCCAGTACGTGGTTTGCATACTGGTTCGCTCTATGTGTACCATATCATTGATCATCACTCCGCGTAATCTGCGCTCAGGCTAACATAAATGGGTTCCGGCAAAGAGACGTTAAATAAAGGATCAGCCCATGGCGTCTTCCTCCCACTCCGATAACACTAACACGCGGCCCTTCGTCCGCCGCCGCGCCCGCCATACCTTGGCGATCATCCTCGCGGGGGGCCGTGGCTCGCGGCTGGGACACCTGACGCTGTGGCGCGCCAAGCCGGCTGTGCCGTTCGGAGGCAAGTTCAGAATCATAGACTTTCCCTTGTCCAACTGCATCAATTCCGGCATACGGCGCGTCTCCATCCTGACTCAATACAAGGCCCATTCGCTGATCGGCCATATTCAACGCGGCTGGAGTTTTATGCGCGGCGAATTCGGTGAATTTGTCGAGTTGTTGCCCGCCCAGCAGCGCATCGAGACCTCCTGGTACTCCGGCACCGCCGATGCGGTATTCCAGAATCTGGATATTATCCGCATGCACAAGCCGAATTATGTGCTGATCCTGGCCGGTGATCAGATCTATAAGATGAATTACGGCCGCGTGATCGCCTTTCACGCGCAAAACGGCGCCGACATGACGGTGGGCTGCATCGAGGTGCCGCTGGAGCAGGCCAAGGCCTTCGGTGTGATGACGGTGGATAAGGATTCACGCGTCATTGACTTTAAGGAAAAGCCCGCAGAGCCCCAACCTATCCCGGGGCGGGAGGATGTGGCGCTCGCCTCGATGTGCATCTATGTCTTTAATGCCGAATTTCTCTATGAGCAGCTCATCAAGGACGCCGACACCGCGCACTCCTCGCACGATTTCGGCAAGGACATTATCCCGTCACTGATCAACAAATACCGTGTGCTCGCCTTCCCGTTTCGCGATCACGAGGCCGGCAAGAGCGCCTATTGGCGCGACGTGGGGACAGTGGACGCTTTCTGGGAGGCCAACCTGGAACTGATCGGCGTCACGCCGGAGCTTAATCTCTATGACGAAGACTGGCCGATCTGGACCTATCAGGCGCAATTGCCGCCCGCCAAGTTTGTGTTCGATGACGAGGACCGGCGCGGCATGGCGGTGGATTCCATGATCTCGGGAGGCTGCATTGTGTCGGGCGCGGTTGTGCGTCACTCGCTGTTATTCTCCAACGTGGTGGTGAATTCGTATTCCTCGATCACGGATTCGGTGGTGTTGCCCGATGTCACCATCGGCAATCACTGCCGCCTGCACAAGGTGGTGGTGGACAAAGGCTGCGTTATACCCGACGGAACGGTGATCGGCATGGATCACATGGAAGACGCCAAGCGCTTTCATGTCACGCCGGGCGGGGTGGTGCTGGTGACTCCAGAGATGCTGGGTCAAACCCTGCATCATGTCCGCTGACCCGCCCTTCACCTCCCCTTTAACAAGGGAGGGATCGCGTCTGAAGGTCGTGCTGTGCTGGCACATGCACCAGCCGCAGTACCAGGATCTGGCCAGCGGACAGTACCAGTTGCCGTGGTCATATCTGCACGCGATCAAGGACTATGTGGATATGGCCTATCACCTGGAGACCATCCCGGGCGCGCGGGCGGTGGTCAATTTCGCGCCTATTCTGTTCGAGCAGATCAGCGATTACACGGCGCAGATCGAGGCCTATCTCACCCGCAACGAACCGCTGCGCGACCCGTTGCTGGCGGCCCTGGTAAGCAGCGATGGTCCAACGGACCCGCACCAATACGCCGCGCTGGTAAAGGCCTGTCTGCGCATCAACAAAGAGCGCTTCATCAACCGGTTTCCGCCGTATCACCGGCTGGCCAACATCGCCGACACGCTGGCCGAAAACTCTGACACGATTATTTATCTTAGCCAGCAATATCTGGCCGACATCGTGACCTGGTACCACCTCGCCTGGGTGGGTGAGAGCGCGCAGCGCGAAGACCCGCGGATCGCCTGGCTCATCCAGAAGGGGACGGGGTATACGCTGCAAGACCGTCACAAGCTGTTGGCGGTGATCGGAGAATTGCTGGGCAGCGTGATCGGGCGTTACCGCAGATTGGCGGAGGCCGGCCGGATTGAGCTTTCTATGACGCCCTACGCACACCCGATCCTGCCGCTTTTGATAGATCTGGAAAGCGCGCTGGAGGCGATGCCGAACGCACCTATGCCGCAGCATACCTCCTATCCGGGCGGTCTCGAGCGCGCACGCTGGCATATCCGCGAAGGGCGGGCCGTGTTCCGCCGCCACTTCGGTTTTGACGCTCAAGGGTGCTGGCCGGCGGAGGGCGGTATCAGCGCGGCGGCGTTGAGGTTACTGGCCGATGAAGGTTACCTGTGGGCGGCAAGCGGTGAGACGGTGCTCGGCAACAGTCTGGCCGGAACCAGGGAGTTCGAAAGGCAAAACGGCAAGCAGTGGCTGTACCGGCCTTACCTCGCTCCCGGCACCCTGCTGTCATGCTTCTTCCGCGACGACGGCCTCTCCGACCTGATCGGCTTTACTTACGCCACCTGGCACAGTGATGACGCCGTCAATAACCTTATTTATCACCTCGTCAACATCGCCGACGCCTGCAAGGATCAGCCCGACAGCGTCGTCTCCATCATCATGGATGGAGAAAACGCGTGGGAATATTATCCCGCGAACGGCTATTATTTTCTCAGCGCCCTCTATAAAAAATTGGCCGAGCACCCCCAGTTGGAACTCACCACCTTTTCCTCCTATCTGGAACAGCGGCGCCCGGCCGCCACGCCCCCTCGCCTCACCAAGCTGGTCGCGGGGAGCTGGGTGTACGGCACCTTCTCCACGTGGATCGGTTCGGCCGATAAAAATCACGGCTGGGAGATGCTGGGCGAGGCCAAGCGCGCCTTTGACCGGGCCGTCGCAGACGGCCGCTTGAGCGGCGAGCAATTGGCCGCCGCCGAACGTCAACTGGGCCTCTGTGAGGGCTCGGACTGGTTCTGGTGGTTCGGCGACTACAATCCCGCCGCCGCGGTCAGCGATTTCGAACGTTTGTTCCGCCTGCACCTCTCCAACCTCTACCGTATGCTGGACCTGACCCCGCCGTCTAAACTGGCCGCTGCCGTAAGCCGCGGCGCCGGGGAACCCGCGCTGGGAGGCGTGATGCGGAAAGCACAACAGTAACCGCGATGCCGCCTGCGAACCCGCTTATCGAACGCCGCGCCGGGGTCATCCTCCACCCCACTTCGCTGCCCTCCCGCCTGGGCAAAGGCGACCTCGGCCCCGAGGCCTATCGCTTCGTGGAATTCCTGGCGGCCAGCGGCCTGCGGGTCTGGCAGGTGCTCCCGCTCTCACCCACCCACCCGGACGGTTCGCCCTACCACAGCCCCTCCATCAACGCCGGCAACCCGCTGTTGATCAGTCTCGATCTGCTCGTCGAGCAAGGCTGGCTGAGCGCGCAAGACCGGTCCAGCTTGGCGAAGCCGGCTCAAGATTACAGCACGCTGCGTCACACCTTGCTAAAACATGCCTATCAAGGCTTTTTACACAAGTCCTCCAAGGCCGAGCACGATGCGTTAAACGAGTTCGTGGCGCAACAGGCCCGTTGGCTCGAGGATTACGCCCTGTATCAGGCCCTTAAACAGGCCCACGACGAAGCCGGCTGGATACATTGGCCCACGCCGCTGCGTGATCGAGAACCCGCGGCCCTGCAACAGGCCGCGCTCGATTTGCAGGAAGCCATCGCCCAGGTTTGTTTCGAGCAGTTTGTCTTCTTTCAACAATGGTCGGGCTTAAAGGCCTACGCCAATAACTCCGGCGTGCAGATGTTCGGTGACATGCCGATCTTTGTGGCCCACGACAGCGCCGACGTCTGGGCCAATCGGGATTCTTTCCAGCTCGACGCCGCAGGTCACCCTCTCACCGTAGCGGGAGTGCCGCCGGATTATTTCAGCCCGCAGGGACAACGCTGGGGACACCCTCACTATCACTGGGAGCGCATGCAGCAGGACGGTTTTCGTTATTGGATGGAGCGCGTAGAGACCCAGCTACAGATATATGACCTGCTCCGCATAGATCACTTCCGCGGCTTCGAGGCCCATTGGGAAATCCCTGCGGGCGACGCCACGGCCATCAACGGCCGCTGGGTGAAAGTCCCCGGAGATGCCTTGTTCGCCGCGCTGCAGCAGCGTTTCGGCCCGCTCCCTTTGGTGGCCGAGGACCTCGGTGTCATCACCACCGAAGTCGTCGCCCTGCGCAAAAAATACGGCCTGCCGGGAATGAAAGTTTTACAGTTCGCCTTTGACGGCACGCCGCACAATCCTTATCTTCCCCATCAACACGAACACAATTGCGTGGTGTACACCGGCACCCATGACAACGACACCACGTTTGGCTGGTTCAACAGCCTCTCTCACGACGCCAAAAATTACGTGGACGATTATCTGGGCTCGCCGGGCGAACCGATGCCCTGGCCGCTCATACGCGCCGCGCTGGAATCCGTCGCCAACCTGGCGATGTTACCGATGCAGGACATCTTAAGTCTCGGCAGCGAACACCGCATGAACACGCCGGGCACCATCACAAACAACTGGAAGTGGCAGTTTAGCTGGGAGCACGTCACGCCGGACGTCCCCGAGCGGCTGCAACATCTCACCCGGCTTTACGGTCGGAGTTAGCAAGCTGTTGAAAAACAGCCTGCTAACTGGATTCCCGGCACCTGTTTGTGTATGATTTGTTTATGCCGATGCTAACCCTTCCATTGAGTGAAATGAGCCTTGCCGAGAAACTGCAAGCGATGGAGGCTCTATGGGATGACCTGAGCCGCAACCCTGACACCCTGGAGTCGCCCGCCTGGCACGAAGAGGTGTTGCGCGAACGGCAGCAGCGGATTGCTTCCGGTGAAGCAGTTTTTTTGGACTGGGAGCACGCCAAGACGGATATTCGCCGCCGCACCTCGTGAAGATCGAGATTCTCTCCGGCGCGGATGAAGATCTTCTCGATGGCTACCGATTCTATGAGCAACAAGCCACGGGGCTCGGCGGTTATTTCCTTGACTCACTCTACTCCGATATAGATTCCTTACTCGTATTTGCCGGTGTTCACCGGGTAGTTTATGGGCTGTACCGTTGTCTTTCTAAACGCTTTCCCTTTGCTGTTTACTACAGCATTGATTCACAAATTATTCGGATTCATGCGGTACTTGATTGTCGCAGTAAGCCGTCCAGGATCAAGAAACGTCTCAAATGACGTCTGATCAATCGGTATTGAACCGCCAAGACGCCAAGAATTTTTCCTTACAATTCGAGCTTTTTCTGGTGACCTTGGCGGTTGACGATATATTTTTCAGAATTTCCCCTAAAGCGATCCGACAAAAAATGAGGAACACCTCCAACATGCCGAATACCGGTCAAATTCGTCACAGCGCATTTGTCCCTGCATGGTGGTTATCCAACGGACATCTGCAAACCCTTTGGGCGAGCGTCATTCGCCGCATCCCCAAACCGGTGACGCGGCGTGAGCGGCTGGAATTGCAGGATGGCGATTTTATAGACCTGGACTGGACACCCGGCGGCTCCGGACCGCTCGTGATTGTGCTGCACGGCCTGCAAGGCTCGCTCAATTCGCTCTATACACGCGGAATCATGACCGCCCTACAGAAACGCGGCATGCGTGCGGTATTCATGCACTTTCGCGGTTGCAGCGGCGTGTCCAATCGCCTGCCCCGCTTCTATCATGCGGGCGATACCGGTGATTTAAACGCCCTGGTCAACATCCTGCGCGAGCGCGAACCCGGCACGCCGCTTGCCGCCATCGGTTACTCTTTAGGCGGCAATGTGCTGTTAAAGTGGCTGGGCGAACAGGGAGTCAATGCGCCGCTGCAAGCCGCCGTCGCGGTCAGTGCGCCCTTTGATCTCAGCGACTCGGCATGGCGCCTGGAGCGCGGCTTTTCGCAGGTTTATCAACATCACCTGCTGCGCTCCCTGCGCTTCTCTGTCGAAAAAAAATTTAGACACATGCCAGCACCCATCGCGCTGGATAACCTTGAAAACTTACGCACGTTTACAGAGTATGACGACGCCGTCACCGCGCCTCTGCATGGGTTTGCCGGCGCGGACGACTATTACCGGCAATCGAGCTGCCGCCGGTACCTCAAGCATATCCGCATCCCGACTTTGATTCTGCACGCCGCCGATGATCCGTTCATGACGCCCGCAGCCATCCCGCAACAGGACCAGCTTTCCCCTTCCGTCATCCTGGAACTCTCGGCCCGTGGCGGCCATGTCGGTTTCATTAGCGGCGACTCACCGTGGAAGTCCTGTTACTGGCTGGAGCAGCGCATACCGGGCTTTATTTTATCCTCCCTGGCTGCGTCCATCCCGGATAGAAAAGAGTGGGATGACGACACGGAGTGGTTGCCCGATCAGGCGGATGCAGCGCCTATCTCCTCGGAAACCGGTCATGACCCTGGACTACATCCAATTAAGTAAACAACTGGTCTCACTGATCGTGGTGCTGGCGCCGATTGACGTCATGCCGTTGTATCTTTCACTCACCCGCGACATGACGGCTCAACAGCGCAACAGGATACTGCGCCGCATGATTATCACGGTCATCGTGACACTGCTGTTTTTCCAGTACAGCGGTTTATACTTATTCAGCGTGATCGGCATCAGCCTGCCGAGCTTCCAGGTAGCCGGCGGGCTAATTCTGGCCTCGATGGCCTGGTCCATGCTGCACGCCACCCACTCACGCATCCAGACCACTCCGGAGGGGCAGGAATACGTGCATCGCGAGGACATCTCCATCGTCCCGCTCGGCATCCCCATGCTCGCGGGGCCGGGGACGATTACCACCGTCATCCTGTATGCCCAGCAGCAACAAGGGAACCTCAGCGGCCACATTCAGCTCAGCTCTACTATTTTGGTCACCGCGCTTGTGCTGTATATTCTGTTTCGGTTGGCGGGGCCGTTATTTGATAAACTGGGGCCCACAGGCGCGCGCGTGGCGACCCGCATCATGGGTATGCTGCTGCTGGCGCTCGCCGCGGAGTTTGTACTGAAAGGGATTAGTGCAACGTTTGCCGGTTAGAAGGTCTAACCTCTGTCTGAATTCTGAGATCTTAGCGGAGATATGCATTATCTCTTGACAGAAGATTCATTTCTTGGCTTCATTAGGGGTAAGGCACAACGGGTTGCCGCCCTCATAAAGACGGACCAACCAAAATGCACCTGCTAACCAAAAAAGAGGGGGCGCCCACTTGAATATAGACGCTGTTCGTAAGGCCTATCGCCGTTACGCGGGCCTTTATGATTTTGGCTTCGGCCAGGTAATGCACCCGGGCCGCGAGGCGGTCATCCATAGCATGAACTGCCGGCCGGGCGACCGTATCCTGGAGGTCGGGGTCGGTACCGGCCTGTCGCTCCCCCTTTATCCGCGCGATGTGGAGGTGATAGGCATTGATATTTCGCCGGAGATGTTACAGAAGGCGCACGATCGCAAAGAACGGTTCGGCCTGAATCATGTAACCTCGTTGGCGGTGATGGATGCCGAGCAGATGAGCTATCCGGCCAACAGTTTTGACAAGGTCGTCGCCATGTATGTGGCCTCCGTCGTGCCTCATCCCATCAAACTGGTCAACGAAATGCGGCGCGTCTGCAAACCGGAGGGAAGGCTGTACATCGTCAATCATTTCCAACATACCAACCCGTTCATCTCACGCTTCGAGCGTCTGATTGCACCCTTTTCCGGACTGCTGGGATTCCGGCCTGACTTTTCGCTGGAGACCTTTGTGCTGGACACCCAACTCGACATCATCGAACATCACTCTGTGAATTTGTTTGGCTATTGGAGTCTGCTCGAGGCGCGTAACAATAAAGACATCTTGGACGACGGCATGCCGGCTCAGGCTACGGCCTGATCGCCAGTAGGTTGTTGGAAAAGCCCTTCCGTGGGCTTTTCCAACCCGGCCGCTCCTGCGCATCCGTGCGCGCGCGGCATTGGGGCGTCCTGCCCGGCACAAAGCGAAAAATGTGCTTTTCGCCTTGCTTCATTTTTCAAACACATACGGCGTGTTTGAAAAATGGCGACCCATCCATGGGCCGCACGCAGGCTGTTTTCAACAGCCTGCTAATACAGCTTTTCTACCTTAATCAACACCCTGCTCTGCTCGCTGCTGAGACCGCGAGTGGAGTAGACGATACCCCCTTCGGCCGAACTCTGTCTCTGTACCGCGCCACCGAGGTCCAGCCACTCGCCGAGCTTTCCGCTGACGGTGGTGTGTGACGCTTGAATGTCAATCTTGCCACCGCCTTCCTGGCTTAGAACGGCGCGGTGCGGCGCGATTTCTACTGTCACTTCATCGCCATGAATACGCGGCAACACACTAAATCCGGTAGTGAGATCTTTATAACTGATGCTGTTGTATACAATCGGCTGCGGGGTAAGAATAAAACCGGGCTCGGCGACCGGTACCGATTCGCCGATTTCGATGAAGGCAGCAGTCCCCTCCAACACTTGCAATTGCTGCGTATTTCGATCGTCTCGCAGCGCGTCGGTGCGGGTGATGCGCACCTCCGCTCCCGCTTGCTCGCGCGGGTCATCTCTACCCACGGTCGTCACAACCTCGCCGCTGCGGATATGGCCGGACACTTCGGCTGCGCTGGTCTCACGGCTTCTGTGCACGTCTTGCTTGACGGTAATCATCAGGCGATGCGGGGCGACGTCGAGGGCGGCTAGCGCCTGCTTGATTTGTTCAAGATTTCCGGGCGTAGTGCGCACGACCAGTTGATTATTCATGCCGCTGATCGCACCTTCCTTGTCGAGCAACGGCTTCAGCAGATTCACCGCCTGTTCAGAGGTCAGATGCTTTAAGGCGATGACCTCCAGCTTCGATTCTTCCGAATACGCGGGCGAACCCAGAGCGCACAGCACCACTGCGGCGCAATACAGCACGGCGATTTTGCGGGAAAAAGTCAGGCCCATAAGCTAGTCCGAAATACGGCGATAGGGTATCCTATATGACCTTGCCAGCCGTGACCAGTTCCTTCCTTACTCTTCAAGATGAGCCACCACCCGACTCCGCCCAGCATAGGGTCCAATCTGAAGCACTTTTCCGCGTTCGGCTTCGGCCTGGGCGCCCTGCCCTATGCGCCGGGCACCTTCGGGACACTGCTCGGCGTGCTGATCTATTTGGCGGCGCAGGGTCTGCCGCTCTGGTTCTATGTAGTCCACACCGCGCTCTTTTTTGGACTCGGCGTGTGGCTATGTCACGGCACGGCGCGAGACCTGGGCGTACACGATCATCCCGGTATCGTGTGGGATGAGGTGGTAGGTTACCTCATCACCATGACCGCCGCGCCCAAGGGTTGGGGCTGGATGATACTTGGCTTTGCACTGTTCAGGCTGTTCGACATCTGGAAACCCTGGCCGATCGCCCTCATTGACCGCCGTATCAGGGGCGGCCTCGGCATCATGCTCGACGATGCGCTCGCCGCGCTCTATGCCGGAATACTTCTGCAGGCCGCGGCCTGGGTATGGCGATAAGAGGTTCTGCACTTATGGACGTTGAAAAATTTGAAAAGCTCCGTGCGATGGAGTACTTTACCGATGAGATGTTCAATCGCATTTTTGCATTCCAGCAAAAGCTGCATCCCGCCTGGGATGCCACTCTGCCCTTTGATGAACGCATCAAGGGCCTGCCGCTGCATTATCTGGTATTCAGCAACCCCGACCGCGACCCGAAAGTGTCCGGTCCCACGGTGGCGCCTTATTACCCGCTGCGCGGAGAGATCCGCACCATTGCCTACTACATACGCCAGGTGGCGGAAAATCCCGTCATCTGCGACCTGCACGCGGGGAACGGATTCATCGGCAGCTTGCTTGCGCGCGAGGGCTTCAGGATCATCGGTCTGCGTGACCCTCAAGCGAAACCTAATCAGATCGCCGATTTCTATGACGCATCGTGCTATGAAATGCGCACCATGGCCTTGCAGGAAGTCACCTTCCCCTTCGACGTGGCCTTCTCATCGTGGATGCCTTCGGGCGTCAACATGACGCCGGAGATCATCAAGCACGAGCCCAAGCTCATCGTCTACGTGCACACCGATCACGTCGACAAGTCCACCGGCGTTCCGCAGACCGGCACGTCCGAGGCCTTTACCAATTTGCCCGCGCGCTACCGGCTCATTGAGGAGTGGTCTCTCGAGCGACCCGAGAATATGTTTCACAGCATATGGCCGGATCTCAGTCCCAGTATCGAAGAAATCCGGCACGTCAAGATTTACGCCGATGAACCCTATCACGATCTGAAGCACTGGACGAGCATGGAGGCGGGACAGGGCTACGACTGGGAAGGCGATCTCGAGATGATACTGCTGGCGCTGGAGGCCAAGTCCGAGTTAGTGACGCGCGGTTATCGGGTTTAGGAAAAAAGCAGAGTCAAATCCACTGCCTTGATATTTTTGGTGAGATCGCCCACTGAGATAAAATCCACCCCTGTTTCCGCGATAAGGCGGATATTTTCCAAAGTGACGCCGCCCGAAGCTTCTAATTTTGCGCGCCCGTGATTCTCGGCCACCGCCCGGCGTAAATCATCCAGAGTGAAATTATCCAGCAGTATGCGTTTTGCGCCCGCCTCTAACGCCTCGCGCAGTTCCTCGAGCGTTCTCACTTCGATCTCGACCAAAGCACCGTTAGCGAGATCCTGAGCGGCGCGCAGCGCCGCTGTGATTGAGCCCGCAGCACGGATGTGATTTTCCTTAATCAGGACGCCGTCGTATAACCCCATACGGTGGTTATAGCAACCCCCGCATCGCACGGCGTATTTCTGGGCATAGCGCAGGCCCGGCAAGGTCTTGCGGGTATCCAGCACCTTCACCCCGGTGCCTCGGACTGCATCCGCATAGCGGCGCGCAACGGTCGCGATACCGGACAACGTTTGCAGAAAATTCAGCGCGGTACGTTCGCCGGTGAGCAAGGCGCGGGCAGGGCCACGCAGCGTGCATACTGTTTGACCGGCTGTCGTATATTCACCATCGCGCACTCGCCAGTTGATCTCCACGGGGCGGCTCAGTTCATGAAATACCGCATCGAACCAGGCCGTACCGCACAATATAGCTGCTTCGCGGCTGATGACCCGCGCCTCGGCTACCGCACTCTCTGGAATCAGCGCCGCAGTGAGATCACCGCTGCCGATGTCCTCAGCAAGAGCACGGTGCACAGCAGGGTTTATTTCCTTCTCTACCGGAGTGTTAACTGGCTGTTGAAAAACAGCCTGCGTGCGGTGCATGGATGCACCGCCATTTTTCAAGCGCGGTGTAGGTGCTTGAAAAATGGAGCCAAGCAAAAATCGCACTTTTTGTTTGGCGAGTTGAAAAAGCCCATGGATGGGCTTTTTCAACATCCTGTCAGACACGCTGCTGCGCCGTCAAATGGCTTTCCTGATCCTTTACCGGCTTCATTTAGAGGGAGGGGAATGGAGATGGCATAGCCCTGCGCATGATCCACCCCGAGTCTCCTTAGCGTCCCGAGTATGGCCTCGCTCTCAGCACGCTGGGCAACGGTTTGGATCACCATGACATGTGCGATTTGGTTGACGGCTTCAACCACCGCCTGAGCAACGCGGTCATCGGCGATATCCTTCACAATCGAGCCGCTGATCTTAAGGAAATCCAGCGGCAGATTTTTCAGAGAGGCGAAAGTGGAAAAGGTCCCGGCAAAGTTATCCAAGGTAGTGCAGCAGCCCAACTCTTTGAGCTTGTTTAGGAAATGGGTTGCGTGGGTAAGATTGGCCAAAGCCACCGTCTCGGTAACTTCGAAGCCCAGCACATGAGCCGGGACATCGTATTCAGCGAGCTGCTCGCCGATAAAATCCAGGGTGAAGTTGTCAGTCAACGAGGCCGCGGAAAGGTTGATCGAGTAGATGGGGGCATTTATTCCTTTGTCTTTAAGATGCATGCCGGCCAATAAGGAAATGACGTGGCGCACCACCCAGCGGTCTAGCGCCGGCATCAGATTGTAACGTTCGGCAACGGGCATGAATACTTCAGGCAGGATAAGCTCTCCATTTTTATCCGCCATGCGCAGCAGAATCTCATAGAGAGGGCGATCCCCGCCATGAGGGATGAGCACGCCGATAGATTGATAATACAGCCGGAACCCGTCCTCATTGAGAGATTGAGTGATGCAGGATACCCACTCCAGCTCACTGCGCCGATGCGCGAGCCCGATGTCCTCTGCCTGGTAAAGATAGACACGATTGCGCCCTTGTCTCTTCGCCTGGTAGCAGGCTGTGTCGGCGGCGTTCAGCACGGTGGCGAGATTTTCCTCGCCCCCCCGGACCTCGACGAGGCCAATACTAACCCCTACGGTGTGGGTCTTGCCCTCGCACACAAACCTGAAATCCTGAACGGCCCTTAACAGCTCCTCGGCGACACGCCATGCCTGATCCACCGGGCAATGCTCCAGCAGAATGCCAAACTCATCCCCACCCAGCCTGGCAAGCGTGTCTCTTTGCCGCATCCTTGCCTGCAACATGGCGCTCAGTTGAACCAGCAGTTGATCTCCAGCGGTATGCCCGCAATCGTCATTGACCGACTTGAACTGATCCAGGTCTAGATAACACAGTGCATGATCGGAGCCGTCTTCACGAGAGCCCGCCAAGACCCGTTCCATACGCCGCTCGAACTCCCGGCGGTTGACGAGACCGGTGAGCGGGTCATGAGTGGCTTGGTAGGACAGTTGTTGAGCCAGATTGCGCTCCTGGGTCACATCGCGAAATACCATAACGGCGCCTGCAATCTTTCCTTCCTTATCGTGAATGGCGGATGCCCGCTCGGCGATGCCCATTTCAGCACCATCGCGGCGAATGAGTATGCTGTGGTTGACCAGAGCCGTGTCATGCCCCCCGCGCAGGCAGCGCATCACCGGGCTTTCCATCGGCTCCCGCGCGGCCTCGCTGACGACATTGAAGACCTGCTCCAGGCGCTGTCCGCGCGCCTCCGTGTTAGTCCACCCGGTGAACTGCTCGGCAACTGGATTAAGATAACTGATAACGCCGCTGGCATCGGTGGTGATAACGGCGTCGCCGATAGACTCAAGCGTGACCAGCGCACGCTCCTTCTCCTCAAACAGCGCAAGCTCTGCCCGTCTGCGTTCCTCGAGCTCCTTGGCCAGATTGGCGTTGGCCGACTCCAGCAGGGCAGTGCGCTTTTCCAGCAGGGCGGTACGATTGGCCACCAACTCTTGGAGACGGTGACGGTGTTGCCGGAGTTCTTCCTCCACCTGCTTGCTCTCGGTGATGTCCACAAGGACACCTTGCAGAAACAGGGGTTGGCCCGCTTCGTCACGCACGATATTGGCCTCATCGCGGAGCCACAATAGGGATCCATTGCGTGCAAACATCCGATACTCGCAGTTCAGCGGATTGCCGCTGGTACGGCTCAGCGAGAACTGCTCCATAACGCGCGCGAGGTCATCCGGGTGAATCTGCTTGAGACGGATTTGCGGGTCGGCGAGCCATTCCTCTTTGGAGAAACCCAGAGCCTTAATCTGCGGGCTGATATAGAGTGCGGCGCCGGCTTCGTCCAGCGCCGCAATATAGGCAATCGCCGGAATCTGCTCGACCAGGGTTCGATATTTGGCCTCAGCCTGACTCAGCTTCTCCTCAGCCTGCCGCTTCTCCACCACCATGCGTCGCTCGCGCAGCACCCGCTCAATGACGGTGGGAATCAGTTCGAGGTACAGCCTGTCTATATCCTTGACCAAATAATCCCGCGCGCCTCGCTTCATCGCCTCCACGGCGATCAGCGCATTGTCGGCGCCGGTAAGCATCAAAACGGGGATCGGTATCTCACCCGTGTCATCGCGCAATTCCGCCAGGAATTCCAGACCATCGAGGTCCGGCAGGCGGTAATCGAGTAAAATACAGTCCGGGTGTTCGGCATGAGCGAGTTGCAGACCTTCCCTGCCCGTCGCGGCCTCGGAAAGTACGAAGTCGTACTCCGGATGCTGCGCGAGGGCCCTGCGGCAGGCCTTGCGGTCGACGATGTCATCGTCCACAACCAACACCCGGATCTGCGTCTTAGTCATATAAAATTCCCTATACGGTGTCAGTCAATAACCGCGTGCGGCATCTTCATGGCGGCATTTCGCTGATGGTCCAATACGTGTTGATGGAGCGCATGACCTCGACGAACTGCCGGTAGTCCACCGGTTTCGCCATGTAACCCGCAACCCCAAGATTAAAACTGTTTACCTTGTCCTGCTGTTCCTCCGATGTGGTGAGCATCACGACGGGAAGGCGCTTTAACTCACTATCGTTCTTAACTACTTGCAGGAATTCAATGCCGTTCATGATGGGCATGTTGAGGTCAAGCAGGATGATGCACGGCTGTGCATTACGGGTATCCCGCAGATAGGCCAGCGCCTCCTCGCCGTTTTCCCTCTCCACCAGCGGGTTTGTCACGTGCAGCTCTTTTAAGGCTCGCCTTACCGTCATGACATCCACCTGGTCGTCTTCCACCAAGAGGATGGGTTTATTGGTTATCCTCATTGAGTTCCCCTCTTATTTGCCTACCGCCACCCTGGGCAGGGTGAGGAAAAAGCGGCTCCCTGTGCCGAGCTTAGACTCGACCCATATCCTGCCACCGTACATCTCGACTATCTTCTTGACCAGCGCAAGCCCGACGCCGGTGCTTTCCACCCTATCACGCGGCGTCAGGGTTTGGAATAACTGGAAGATCTTTTCAAAATGCCGTTCTTCAATCCCGGGGCCGTTATCGCTCACGCTAAATTTCCAGTTGCCCTGCTCGGCCACACAGTCAATGGTGATTACCCCCTGATCCTTGTCCATGTATTGGATGGCGTTGCTCAAGAGGTTTTGAAAAACCTGCTGGATACGGGTCTTTTCCATGACCACGGTCGGTAAGCTATGTTCGATGGTGATGGTGATGTGCTCCGGCGGTGAGAGCAGATCAATCACTTCATGCACCAGGGCGTTGAGGTCTACTGTGACACGCGTTTCTTTGACTCGGCCGACCCTGGAGTATTGCAGTATGCCATCTATGAGGTTTCCCATGCGGTGCACCCTGCTCATGAGCAACCCCATGTGTTCCTTTCCTTCACTATCAAATTTGTCTGCGTAATCCGTTGACAGCCAGTCCGCCAGCGAACCGATGGCCCGCAGCGGGGCCTTTAGATCATGAGAAACCACATAGGCGAAATTCTTTAATTCCTCGTTGGCGCTCTCTAGTTCCTGGACAAGTTGGGCCTGGCGCTCTTGCGCCTGCTTGCGCTCGGTGATATCGCGTAAAATACCCGTGAACATGCGCCGCTCACCAAAGCGCATCTCGCCCACCGCGAGATCCATCGGAAAGGTCGCCCCGTCCTTGCGCAAACCGACCACCTCTCTTCCCATCCCAATGATGCGTTTTTCACCCGTTTTCAGATACCTGGCAATGTAGCCATCGTGTTCTTCATGGTAGGGAGTGGGCATGAGCATGGAGACGTTTTTCCCCATCACCTCGGCCTCCGTATAACCGAACATACGTTCGGCCACCGGATTGAAGCGGTCAATAATGCCGTGCTCATTGATCACGATGATACCATCCGCTGCGGTATTAACAATGGCGTGCATGCGCGCCTCGCTTTCGCGCAACTGCACCGCCTGCTCAGCCAGCGCCCGCTCCGCCTGCTTACGGCGGCTGATATCATGGATAGAGGCCATGACCAGCAGACCACGTTCGGTTTGCAGTGGACTCAGGCTCACCTCGACCGGGAACTCGGCACCGTCCTTGCGTCTCCCGTAAAGCTCAAACTCAAGCCCCATCGGGCGCATATTGGGATGAGATGAATAAGCCATGCGGTGCACCTTATGCATCTCATGGAAACGTTCCGGGATCAAGGCTTCAATGGTTCTGCCGAGCAATTCTTCGCGCGCGTATCCGAACAGCCTTTCCACCGGCGGATTGAGCAGGACTATCCTGCCCTCTTGGTCAACAACGACCATCGCATCCGTTGCGGATTCCAGTAACCACCGGAAACTCTTGCCTTCTAGTACGTGCTCAAACATGTGTAATAGTAAATCGTAATTATAATTTGGAGTGATTTTTATGTTTCCATAGTTCGCCGAGTGGTCATTAACAACCATCCATAACCTAGCACGGCCGCCGCCAGCGAGGCGCATAAAATTCCCAATTTTGCCATCAACAGATACTCTGCGTGCTCCGCAAAGGCCAGTTCGGCGATGAACAAGGACATGGTAAATCCGATGCCCGCCAGCAGGCTTACGCCGGCGATGTGGCGGAATTCCGTGTGTTCCGGCAGTTGTCCGATATTCAACTTAAGAGCCAGCCAGCAACTGCCCGTGATGCCAAGAAATTTGCCGAATACCAAACCGGACATTACACCCAGGGTCACAGGATGATACAAAGCCGTTCCGGCTGTTTCAAACGCAATGGGTATACCGGCATTGACCAATGCAAAGACCGGAATCACCAATAACGCCACCGGCAGATGATAGAGGTGTTCCAGGCGTTGCAGCGGCGTGTCCACCAATTCGATGTCGCGCTCCAGGGTTTGTAAAATAATCCGCTGCGCATCATTGGTGCGGATGTCCCTATCGGGGCGTTGATTTGCGTCGAAGCGATCCATAAGCTCGCGGATATGGCGGCTGAAACGCGCGGTGTCATATTTAAAGCGCGCGGGAACGGTGAAGGCCCCCAGCACACCGGCGATGGTGGCGTGCACGCCCGATTTCAGCAGCATCAGCCAGAGTAAAAAGGCGATGATAAAGTACGGCACGGGGTGGCGGATTCCGCCCAGGTTGAACACGATCAGAAGCAGAAACAGCGCGAGCGCCGCAACCAGATAAAGGCCGGCGATCTGTTCCGTATAAAACAGCGCGATGATCAACACCGCGCCCAAATCATCCGCAATCGCCAGCGCCACCAGAAACATCACCAGCGAGCGGGGAATACGGCGGCCGAGCAGCACCAGCGCCCCGACCGCAAAGGCGATGTCGGTGGCCATGGGAATCCCCCAGCCGCGCGAAGCAAAGCCTTCAGGATTAACCCCGTAATACAGCAACGCGGGGGCGATCATCCCGCCCAGCGCCGCCACGATGGGTAACGCGGCTTTCCGGGGACTGGAAAGTTCTCCGACCAGGATGGCGCGCTTAATCTCGAGTCCCACCACGAAAAAAAACAGCGCCATCAGGCCTTCATTGACCCAGTGATGGACGCTTTTTTCCAAAACGAAATCACCGGCCGTTATGGCGATCGGCATAGTGATGATCCGTTGATAAATGTCCGCCAGGGGAGAATTTGCGATCATCAAGGCGATGACCAGACAGACCATCAGGATGACACTGGCGGTGGTCTGGTTCTTGATGAACTCTTCGAAGGGAGAGATGATTTTTCTGAACGAGCGCTCCCAAGGGGCGAGATACACGCCCGGTTTGGTTTCGTCCGCCGGGGGCGCTTCTGTTTTCTCGATTTGTGGTTTGTCGTGCATTTGGGTGCCTCTAAAAATAGTGGATTTTGTCTTTAGGCAAGACGGAATTCTGCGAGAAAGCGGAGTGTACACGCCAGTACATGAGCATTTCGAGCAGAATTCCAACGCCGCATAAAGACAAAAGACGCATTTTTAGAGGCGCCCATTTCTATGTCGCCGCGCGCGTCAACCGGTCACGCACGGCAAGCCATGCCTCGTCCTGCGGAGGCTCTTCGATGAGCAGCATGTCCAATCGTCGTGCATCGGCCTTACGCAAAGTGTCGTAAAGTTCATGAGCGTAATCCTTTGGGTCATCAGGAAGCAGATAATAATACAGACCCGGCCCTTCGAAGGGGCTCAGGACAGGCTTAGGCGCGCCCTCCTGGCGCGTGAGCACTCCGACCCGTTGACCTTGAGTGACCAGCGCAGAGGCGCGCTCATATAATTCCGCGGCGGGGACCTTGTGTAGCGGTGTGCGCGGCGCGTAATGCGAGGCCAGCATGCCCGGTGCGCGCAGGGTAATTTTCTCCGCCGTCCCCATCTCGATCTCCTCGCCCAACGCCTCGGCAAGCATGCTTCGTGATACGACTCCCGGCCGCAAGATGAGCGGGTGCACATCCAGCAGGCTCACGATAGTGGACTCCAGTCCGACCTGGCAAGGCCCGCCGTCCAGTATCATATCCACCTCGTTACCCAGTTCTTCCCGAACATGTTCGGCGCGCGTGGGGCTGACATGACCGAAGCGGTTGGCGGATGGCGCGGCGACGGCGCCGCCGAACTTTTCGAGCAGCGCCAGCGCCACGGGATGTCCCGGCACGCGCAGGCCCACGCTGTCTTGTCCGCCGGTCACGTTGTCCGGCACGATCGCTGCACGTTTTAAAATCAGGGTGAGAGGCCCCGGCCAGAATTTTTCGGCAAGCCGGTACGCCGCGCGAGGGATGTCGCATGCCCAGTCTTTAAGATAGGAGACATCCGGCAGATGCACGATGAGAGGATGATCGGGCGGACGCCGTTTGATGGCGAAGACGCGCGCGACCGCCTGGGGATTCAACGCATCCGCACCGAGGCCGTACACGGTCTCGGTGGGAAAGGCGACCACCCCACCGCTGCGCAATATTTCCGCGGCGCGCGCGATCGTCATCTCTCACTGCCGCTGTCATCCATCAGCGTATGCAGGGCCTGCCGGTATTTCTCAGCGGTGCGCGCCACCACCTCCGGAGGAAGCTCCGGCGCCGGAGGCTGTTTGTTCCAGCCGATGCTTTCCAAATAATCGCGCACGTATTGTTTGTCGAAACTCGGCGGATGACTGCCCGGTTTATAGCTCTCAACCGACCAGAAGCGCGACGAATCGGGCGTCAGCACTTCGTCTATCAAGGTGAGTTCGCCCTGCTCATCCAGTCCGAACTCAAACTTGGTGTCGGCGATGATGATGCCGCGGGTGCTGGCATATTTCATGGCTTCCAGATACAGGGTGAGACTCATGGCTTCCACCTCGCGGGTCAAATCCGCGCCTATCATTTCCTCCATCTTTTCGATGCTGATCGGCTCGTCGTGTGCGCCGTCATTGGCCTTGGTGGTCGGAGTAAACAGCGCCTCGGGTATCCAGGCGGACTCCACCATGCCGGGCATCATCGGCCGCCCCCCCACCGTGCCACGATCCTGATATTCCTTCCAGGCTGAGCCCGCCAGAAAGCCGCGCACCACCGCCTCGATAGGCAACGGTTTGATCTTGCGGGTCACGACAGACCGCCCAGCGACTTGTCCGCGCTCATCATCACCTTTGACCACGTCTTCCGGCACGATCTCAGTGAGATGGTTAGGCATCATATAATTCAGCATCTGGAACCAGAAGAGCGACAACGTGTTCAACACTTCACCCTTTCCCGGGATCGGCGTCGGCAGCACCACATCGAAGGCGGACAACCGGTCGGTCGTCACAATGAGAATATGTTTATCATCCACCTCATAGATGTCACGCACCTTGCCACGATGCAAAAGGGGCAGACTGCGAATATCCGATTGGAACAAGGTGATGGAGGAGGTTGGCAGGTCCACGGGGGGACTCCGGACGGGTGAATAGATTGATAATGACAACGTATTTAGAAAAACATTTACTCCGGGCGAGTCTTCCAGACGCTTAGGATAATGGATATCGTTAAAATTATGGCCACCACACCCAGCGCCGTGGCTATCGGTATCTTCACAAAATCCACAATCAACATCTTGGTGCCGATGAAGGCCAGCACCAGGGCCAGCCCGTATTTGAGGAGATGAAAGCGCCCCGCCACATCGGCCAGCAGAAAGTACAGGGCGCGCAGGCCGAGGATAGCAAAAATATTCGAGGTAAATACGATAAACGGATCATCGGTGATGGCGAAGATGGCAGGGATGCTATCCACCGCAAAGATGAGATCACTCACCTCAATCAGCACCAGCACCAGAAACATGGGTGTGGCGTAGCGTATGCCGTTTTTCAGCACAAAAAATCTTTCGCCGTGGTACTGCTCGGTGATGTTGAGGTGACCTCGCATCCAACGCAGAATGGGATTTTTTTCCAGATCAGGCTCATGCCCGGCAAAAACCAGCATCTTGATGCCTGTCACCAACAGAAATAGTCCAAAGAGATAAAGGACCCAATGAAACTTGGCGATCAGCCAGGCGCCGAGCAGTATCATCACGGCGCGCATCACAATCGCACCCAGCACCCCGTAGAGCAGCACGCGGCGCTGATATTCTGCAGGGACTGCAAAATAGCTGAACAACATCAAAAACACAAAGATGTTATCCACGGCCAGCGATTTCTCAATCAGATAGCCTGTGAAAAACTCCAACGCCTTTTGATTAGCGAACTCACGCCCCGCTGAACCGTCGAGATACCACCACAGACCGGCGTTAAAAAGGAGGGCGGTCATCACCCATACCCCGGACCAGGCCGCCGCTTCTTTAGGAGAAACTTTATGAGCCCCCTGACGGCCCAACATAAACATATCCACGGCCAGCATGACAACCACCAGCAGGATAAATCCCAACCACATCCACCAGGTTCCGATCGTCTCCGGCATCAAGCGTTTACCTTTATCTGAGCAGAAGCCTGGCTCAGTAATCGAGCCTTACTATCCATGGCTGTCTCCAAGGCTTGCTCCAGCGATTCATCGAGACAGGTAAAGTGGCCCATCTTGCGGCCTGGACGGGGCTCACTCTTGCCGTACAAATGAAGTTTTACTTGTTTGTGCTGTAATAATCTTTCCCAGTACGGCTCGCCGTCCGCCCACAGATCGCCCAGTAAATTTACCATCACCGCCGGAGAGAGTAGCCGGGTACTGCCTAACGGGAGGCCACAAAGCGTCCTGACCTGCTGCTCAAATTGACTGGTGACGCAGACGTCAAGTGTGGCGTGACCGCTGTTGTGCGGGCGCGGAGCGATTTCATTGATAATGAGCTTATCATCGGCCAACACAAAAAACTCCACCGCCAGCACGCCGCAATAGTCCAAACGCTCGGCCAGCTTGATCGCCATGTCGGCAGCCTGTTTCGCCAATGCCACGCTGATGCGCGCAGGCACGATGCTGACATCCAAAATGCCGTTTTGATGCTGATTCTCCGCAACGGGAAAGCACGCCGTCTCGCCGTCAGCGCCGCGTGCTACGATAACCGAAATCTCTTTTTCCAGGGAAACGCGCTGCTCCAGCACACAGGGTTCGTCGCCCAACATGTGAAAGGCGGTTACGACGTGCTCCAGATTCGTGACAGGCGCTTGCCCTTTGCCGTCGTAACCCAAGCGGCTGCGCTTGAGTATGGCGGGCGCTGGAATGTTGCTTAGCGCTTCATGCAGTTCTTGTTCGGTGCGAACCACCCAAAAGGGAGTGACTGGAAATCCCTGCTCTGCAAGATAAGATTTTTCAGTAATGCGGTCCTGGGCGATGGCGACGGCGCCGGCGGCGGGCCGCACCGTGGACAATGTGGCAAGCAGCTCCAGACTCCGAGCGGGTACGTTTTCAAATTCGGTGGTGATTGCGGCGCAGCGCTTGCCCAGTTCGAGCAACGCCGCCTGGTCATCATAACCGGCGCACAGGTGTGCGTCGGCAAACTGCGCGGCGGGACTGTGTGGATCGGGATCGAGCACGATGACGTGATAGCCCAGGACGCGCGCGGCATAAGCAAACATGCGGCCCAACTGTCCTCCACCGAGGACACCCAGCGTCGCACCCGGCAGGATCATGAGTGCGGCGGGAGCGTCATGGCCAACACGGTTTGCTCCTGCGTCTTGCGGAAGGCGCGCAGTTTTTCAGCCAGCACGGCGTCTTGCCTTGCCAGGATAGCCACAGCAAATAAAGCGGCATTCACTGCGCCCGCCTCACCGATGGCGAAGGTCGCCACCGGCACGCCTTTAGGCATTTGCACGATGGACAACAGTGAATCCACCCCTTGTAAATGTTTGGAGGTCACCGGCACGCCGAGCACCGGCAAGCTGGTCTTGGCAGCCAACATACCCGGCAGATGGGCGGCGCCGCCCGCCCCCGCAATCACACACGCGAGCCCGCGCATCTCCACGGATTCTGCGTATCGAAATAATAAATCGGGGGTACGATGGGCGGACACGACCTTGCTTTCATAAGGCACGCCGAACTCCTCCAGCTTGCGGGCGGCGTGCTGCATCACCTCCCAATCGCTGTCGCTGCCCATCACCAGACCTACTAACGGCTTATCCACCTTGCTTGTGCCTATTCGTTGTAAGGCATGCGGGTATGTCCATAACGGATCGCCAACACCGCGAGCGCCAACACCAGGATGGCGGCCGCCAGCGCCACAATCTCCCAGCCTGTCATGTCTTTCATGCCCATGATGATGAAACGCGCAATCGCCACCATCGCTATATAAATCGGGTAGCGCACCGGCAGCTTGCCGCTGGTGAAATAAAGTCCAACCATGGTGAGAATTTCTAAATAGATAAACAGCAACAAAATATCCTGCAGCAGCACCTGACCACGTCCCGCCATGAGCAGCGTCTCTTGCCCGATAGCGACGATGGTAGCCAGTGATATCAGCAATAGACCGAGCCATTCGACAAAATACAAAGCGCGCATGACCAGGCTATCGTGTGACTGCGGCGTGCGTTTCATAATGTACCCCTTACAGGTTTTGAGTGCTTGCTGTAAATCTCGTTCTTTATCATTGCTTGAGACGCCGATCAAGCTCTTGGATCAGCGCATCTAGCACCTTTCCCATTATTAATCCCGCATGATGATGGTAAAGATGTAAGGTACAAACGACAGGCTCATGCAGGGCGCTGCGATCTTCGACCTGAAAGTCCATCCAGGTCAGCAGCGGCGCCTCACCGAGATGCAGGGCCACCCACCTGCGCTCGTCCAAGATCATGTCCACCGGCTGTCTGGGTATCTCCAAACGCAGGGGGCAAGCCAGTCTCCGCAACGCAAGCCGGACCCGGTTATAATGGGCCGCCTCGATACGCTTCGGCAGTGAGCGCAACGGAGTAATGCCGCCAAAATGAATGTCCTGCATAGTACCCTCCCTGTATGGAGACGAGCACCCACTAAGTTGCCCAGTTTACTTGGAAAATATTGCCTTAGCCAGCCTGCGGCAAGCACCTCAAGAAAGGTAAACCAACCCGCGTGAAGACTGCGACCCCTGATCTGTGGCCCCACACCGTTCAGGAGGCCATTGCCATCCAGAACACCTTGCGCGACAAGGTCATTACGCAAGACCAGCTAGGCGAGGTGCACCACGTCGGCGGGGTGGATGTCGGCTTCGAGAGAGACAATACTGTGGTGCGCGCCGCGGCGGTAGTGTTGAATTTTCCTGGATTGGAGCTTGTGGACTCCGCGCTCGCCCGAGCGCCCGTCACTTTTCCTTATGTGCCGGGGCTGCTCTCCTTCCGTGAGCTGCCCGCCGTGCTGGAGGCTCTGAAACTTTTGAAAATAACCCCGGATCTGATCTTGTGTGACGGGCAGGGTATCGCGCACCCGCGCCGCATCGGCATCGCCAGCCATCTGGGCGTACTCACCGATATACCCACCATAGGCGTTGCGAAATCCTTATTGATCGGCACGCATGAACAATTACCATCAGAACGCGGCGCCTGGCAACCACTCAGGGACCGGGGCGAGATCATCGGCGCGGCGCTGCGCACGCGCGCCAACGTCGCCCCTGTCTATGTCTCCCCCGGCCATCGGGTGAGCCTCCCCACCGCCATTCATTATGTGCTGGCCTGCACGACCAAATACCGCCTGCCGGAAACCACGCGTCACGCGCACCGCCTGGCCTCGGTTTTGAAGTGATAATTCGGGTAGAATTGGCCACCCCGCAGATAACAAAGCCAATATGAGCCCGTTCAACATCCCCCTCGAATTCATCTTCTTCGGACTCACCCTGCTAGGAGTAGCCATCTTACACCGCCGCAGCTTCGAGGTAGCGGCGTGTGGACTTGCCGTGATCATAGCCTACAAAGTATTCGTGCACGACCTGGATCTGTTGTCGCATCTGGCGCATGAGTGGCGGCTGCTGCTCAACCTGTTCGGCCTGCTGATCGGCTTTGCCATGCTTGCGCGGCACTTTGAAGATTCCGGCGTACCGGAACTGCTGCCGCGCTGGCTGCCGGATGACTGGAAGGGCGGTTTCGTGTTGCTGGTGCTGATTGCACTGCTCTCTACCTTTCTTGATAACATCGCCGCTGCGGTGATCGGCGGTGTGGTGGCGAAAAAGGTATTTAATGGCCGCGTGACGGTGGGCTACCTCGCCGCCATCGTCGCGGCAGCCAACGCGGGCGGTGCGGGCTCGGTGATCGGCGATACCACCACTACGATGATGTGGATCGCCGGTGTGCCGGCGCTGCATGTGGCCGATGCCTTCATCGCCGCCATCGTCGCGCTGATCTTCTCCGGCGTGATTGCGAGCCGCGCCCAGCATCGCGTGCAGCCCATACGCAAAAATCCTCCGCGCGGCGCCCATGTGCACCCTGAGGAGATCGGCGTATTCGGTGTGCTGGTGCTGGCGCGGCTCGCCATTGTAGTGCTCATTGTCAGCGGGCTCATCACCACCAATGTGCTGCTGGATTTTCCGGCCATCGGCGCCTGGCTTGCCATTCTGGCAGGCGGGTTTTTTCACCCTATCCCTTGGGGCGAAGCGCGCAAGGCGCTCAAAGGGTCGTCGTTTCTGGTCGCGTTGGTGCTCGCCGCCTCGCTGATGCCGGTCAAGACTTTGCCAGAGCCTTCATGGCAGACGGCCTTCGGCCTGGGCTGGATCAGCGCGGTATTCGACAACATCCCACTCACCGCGCTCGCCTTGCAGCAGGGTGGCTACGACTGGGGGCTGCTGGCCTTCGCCGTGGGCTACGGCGGCTCGATGATCTGGTTCGGCTCTTCGGCGGGCGTGGCGATCAGCAATATTTTTCCCGATGCAAAAAACACCCTGCGCTGGATCAAGGAGGGCTGGCATGTTCCGGTGGCCTATGTGCTGGGATTTTTTGTCATGCTATGGCTTTTGGGATGGAAGCCTGATTGATCCCTATGTGGAACGTAGGGCATGGAAGCAGCGGAGCTACACCGCTTGCCACTTGAGCGCTCGAACAACCCCTTTTTCGAACTCCACAATCACGTAGACCGAAAGCGCAATCAGCATAATCCGCAACCAGGCCTCGATTCCCAGGGGCGCGGAGTGAAACAGGGTCTGCATGAACGGCGCGTAGACATAGAGCAGTTGCAATAACACCACCAGAAATATCGTCAACGCAATATACGGATTGGTCGCTCCCGGCGTCCTGCCTCCCGTGCCGTACACGGATGTACCAATGTCGCGGGAGGCAGGACGCCGGGAGCGACCGACATTAGTACTTCCGTGTACGTCACCGGAAAACGCCCGCTGCGGCCAGGCGGCGTCAAGCAGGCGGCGGCTGTTCAGTAAATACACGGCCTGGAACATGACCAGGGTGGTGGCCGCCGCGGTGCGCGCCGCTTCCAGGCTGGCGCCCTGCGCCTGTTCCCACAGGAACATGCCCAGCGTTCCGGCGGTAATGAGGGCGGTGACCAGCACCGTGCGCCACAAAAAATAACGGGAAAAGACCGGTGCGCGCGGATCACGCGGCGGACGCCGCAGCACATCCGCCTCGGCGGGTTCAAACGCCAACGCCAGCGCCAGCGTCACCGCCGTCACCATGTTCACCCACAATATCTGCACCGGCAGGATGGGCAAGGTCAGCCCCAAGGCGATGGCGGTGACCAGGGTGAACGCCTGGCCGCCGTTGGTGGGCATGATAAAGAGCAGTGCCTTGCGCAGGTTGTCATAGACCGTGCGGCCCTCCTCAATTGCGCTGACGATGGAGGCGAAGTTGTCATCCGCAAGCACCATCTCCGCCGCCTCCTTGGCGACCTCGGTTCCGCTCACTCCCATGGCCACGCCTACGTCGGCGCGCTTCAGGGCCGGCGCGTCATTCACGCCGTCGCCGGTCATGGCAACGACCTCGCCGCGGCTTTGCAACGCCTCTACCAGACGCAGCTTGTGCTCCGGGCTGACGCGCGCGTACACATCTATCATAGCCACAGCCTGTGCGAGCGCCGCTTCACTCATCGTTTCAATCTCGGCGCCGGTGAGGACGCGCTTGCCGTCGCCGATACCGATCTGTCCGGCGATAGCGAGCGCGGTGGCGGCGTGATCGCCGGTGATCATCTGCACGCGGATGCCCGCCGCGTGACAGTCCGCGACCGCGCGTATTGCCTCCTCGCGCGGCGGATCCACCATGCCGCACAGGCCGAGCAGTGTGAGACCGCCGGCGACATCGCTGAAGCGCAACTCGCGTTGCCCCGCCTGTGACGTACACGGAAGTACTAATGTCGCGGGAGGCAGGACGCCGGGAGCGACCGCCGGTTTGCAGGCCAGCGCCAATACGCGCTGACCCTGCCCTGCCATGGCGCGTAATTGTTCATGCCAATATTCGATGTGCAACGGCTGCTGCGCGCCATTGATGCGTTCCTGGCTGCACATCTCCAATATGCGTTCCGGCGCGCCCTTGACATAGATCATTCCGTGCCCGGCATGATCGTGATTGAGCGTCGCCATAAAACGATGCTCGGATTCGAACGGGATCACATCGGTGCGCGGCCAGCGCTCGGATTCCAGCATGGATTCAAAACCGGCCTTGCGCGCCGCCACCACCAGCGCCGCCTCCGTGGGATCGCCGGTGATGCGCCATTGCCCATCGCGCAGGTCGAGCGAGGCATCGTTGCACAACAACCCCGCGCGCAGCAGCTCCGCGACAGCGGGATATTCCGCGACGTTGACGTGCCTGCCCTCGACCAAAAACTCGCCGTGCGGTTCATAGCCCACGCCGCTGACATGAAACGTCGCCGCGTGCGTAGCCACGGTCTGCACCGTCATCTCGTTACGCGTCAGGGTGCCCGTCTTGTCGGAGCAGACACAGGTCACACTGCCCAGCGTCTCCACCGCGGGCAACACGCGGATGATCGCGTTGCGCCGCGCCATGCGCTGCACGCCGATGGCGAGCGTAATGGTCATGATGGCGGGCAGGCCCTCGGGGATGGCGGCGACCGCCAGGCTGATAGCGGCCATGAACATGTCCACGGCGCTGTAATCCCGCACCCGCACACCGATGAAGAAGGTGATCACGGCTATCGCCACAATGGCCACACTCAACCCTTTGCTGAACTTGGCGATACGCCGCAACAACGGCGTCTCGATACGCTCCACCTCCGCCAGCAGCTCGGAAATGCGCCCGATCTCGGTGCCATCGCCAGTCGCCACCACCACGCCGCTGCCCTGGCCGTAGCGCACCAGCGTCCCGGCGTAGGCCATGCAGGTGCGGTCACCCAGAGGCGCGTGCAACGCCACCGGTTCAATGTCTTTTTCCGCCGGGAGCGACTCGCCGGTGAGCGAGGCCTCCTCGATGCGCAGATTTTTCACCTGTAACAGGCGCATGTCCGCCGGCACCCGGTCGCCGGATTGCAACAGCACCACGTCGCCGGGCACCAGTTGTTCGGCGGGAATCAGCACCTGCCGCTGATCGCGCAACACCACGGCCTTGAGCGACAACAGGCGCCGTATCGCCGCCAGCGCCTGCTCCGCCTTGCCCTCTTGAATGAAACCGATCAGCGCGTTGATCACCACCACGCCGAGAATAACGCCGGTGTCCACCCAGTGCTGCAACAGGGCGGTAATCCCGGCGGCGCCCAACAACAAATAGATGAGCAGATTGTGAAACTGCTGGAGCAGACGTTGCAGCGGTGAACGGCCGCGGCGCAGGGTGAGTTGATTGGGACCGTAACGCTTGAATCTCGCCCCTGCTTCGACTGAAGAAAGTCCAGCCTCGCTCGACTCGAAGTGTTGGAGCGCCTCGCGGTAACTGATGTCATGAAAGAGGGTTTGTTGAGACTTTTCCATGTCCTAGACTATCCCTAACCCCGGCTTTTGTTTATCTGAACACCATCGTTCGGCTGCCGTGCGCCAGCACGCGATCCTCCACATGATAGCGCACGCCGCGCGACAACACCGTCTTCTCGACATCCTTGCCGAGACGGATGAGATCTTCCACTGTCTCAGTGTGATCCACACGGATTACATCCTGCTCGATGATGGGTCCTGCATCCAGTTCCTGGGTCACGTAGTGGCATGTGGCGCCGATTTGTTTGACGCCGCGCTCGAAAGCCTGATGATAGGGCCGCGCGCCGACAAACGCCGGCAGCAGGCCGTGATGAATATTGATGACGCGGCTGGGATAGGCTACACAGAAGAAATCGGGTAATACCTGCATATAGCGCGCCAGCACAATCGCATCCGCTTGATGTTGTTCGCAGAGCCGCAAAATCTCCTGATGCGCGACAAGTTTGTTCTCCGGGACAATCGGGACATGTCTATAAGGAATCTCGTGCCATTCGACGATACTCCTCGTATCATCGTGATTGGAAATCACACATGGAATATCGAATTCAAATTCCCGGCTGCGCCAACGATAGAGTAGATCTGAGAGACAATGCTCCTGCTTGCTCACTAGGATCACCACACGTTTTTTGACCGCAGAATCGGCGATCTGCCACTGCATGTTGAATTCATCAGCCAGTTTTGCGAAGCGCGTCCGTAACTCTTCTAAGCCGAAGGGTAAAGTTTGAGCAAGAACCTCCACGCGCATAAAGAAATGGCGAGTCTGAGTCTCGGTGTGACTGGCGCTTTCGCCGATGCTGCCGCCGTGCGAGGCAATAAATGCACTTACCGCGGCGATGATACCGGGGCGGTCTGGGCACGACAAGGTGAGTACGTAGTGGCGAGACATGGCTAGAGCGACTTACCCTTGTTCCAAGCTTTCAAAGCAATCGGTCACGCAGTTATAGTGCAGTAGCTCGCCGCGGTCAATGTCGAAATACCAGCCGTGCAGGTGCAGCGTGCCCTGCGCCACGCGTTCGCGCACCCAGGGAAAGGTCGAAAGATTATGCAGTGAAACTTGTATAGCGGCCTGCTCACAGGCGCGCTGCCGAACCAGGGACGGCGCGTGCGCCAGTGTAGTGTTTATCTTTTGACGCGCGTCCTCGGCGATGGCCATCCACGGAATGATGAAGTCGCCCTGCGGGGCCTTGATACCTTGCAGCAGCGATTGTATGCCACCGCACTGTGAGTGGCCGAGGATCACGATGTGCTTGACCTCCAGTGTGCGCACTGCAAACTCCAGCGCGGCGCTGGTGCCGTGGTAGCCGCCGCCCATCTCGCAGGGGGGCACCAAGTTGGCGACGTTGCGCACCACGAACAGATCGCCCGGGTCGGAGTCGGTGATGATGGCGGGATCTACGCGCGAGTCGCAGCAGGCCACCACCATGACATTGGGGGATTGTCCTTGACGCGAGAGCTGATCGAACAGCTCGGGATGCTTTTCGAAATATTTGGTACGAAAGCGCGCAAAGCCTGCAGTTAGTTTTTTGATCTCTTCCATGCGCGTCTTGTCGTTATTTGTTTAGAGAAGTTAAAAAAGAGTACTTGCTTCCTCTCCCTCATCCGGCCCTTCGGGCCACCTTCTCCCGCAAGCGGGAGAAGGAGAGTTGGTGCGACCTTTAGCCGCAGATCCACGGGGGGATCTTAAACCTTTTCCTCCGTGTCGGGTACGCCTTCGCTGAACACGCGGCTCGCCAGGATATCTTCCGGCTCAATGGTGACCAAGTCTTTCTTGGTGAGCTTAGCGCCGGGCTTGGCAAACAGGCGATTCGCCTGGCGCAAACGTGCGCGGTCGAGCGCGTTGCGTGCACTGCGAGCGTTGGCGAAGTAAGGCATCTTCATGCGCTTTACGATGTAATCCGCGAACGCCTGCTCGGCCTCCGGGCTGAAACGGTACTGCTGAGCTTCCAGCATCAGCTTAGCTATGGACAGCAATTCATCGGCGCCGTAATCCGGGAAGTCAATGTGGTGGGCGATGCGCGAGGACATGCCGGGATTGCTTTGGAAAAACTTGTCCATGCGATCCTTGTAACCAGCCAGGATCACCACCAGGTCGTCGCGCTGGTTTTCCATCACCTGCAACAGAATTTCGATGGACTCGGCGCCGTAGTCGCGCTCGTTTTCCGGTTTGTACAGGTAATAGGCTTCATCTATGAACAGCACACCTCCCATAGCTTTTTTTAATACTTCCTTGGTCTTGGGCGCCGTGTGACCTATGTACTGGCCGACCAGGTCGTCGCGCGTCACCGACACCACTTCGGCGCGGCGGATGTAACCCAGGCGGTGCAGGATTTCCGCCATGCGTAGCGCGACCGTGGTCTTGCCGGTGCCGGGGTTGCCGGTGAAGCACATGTGCAGACTCGGCGCGCCGGAAGTAAGCCCCAAACCTTTGCGCAGACGATCTACTAACAAGAGTGCGGCGATCTCGCGGATGCGCGTCTTGACGGGTTTCAGACCAATTAATTCACGGTCGAGCTTGTCCAGCACCTCCTGGACGTGCGAGTCACGGAACGCGGCCTCCAGGTCCACCGGGGTGGCGTCAGACACGCTGTGCAGGGCGTTCACTTCAGGTTTGGGATCTTGCTCGGCGTTGGGCTCGCTCATGGCTTACCTCCAAAAAAATCCCTCCCCCTTTGAAGGGGGAGGGTTAGGGTGGGGGTGGTGAAACTTAAACATTGCACCCTCCCCCTCACCCCTCCCGTGAAGGGAGGGGATAATGAAATAGAAAACGGGGCGGCGTTGCGCCGCCCCTTTATAACAGAATTACTTACCGTACCGCTCACCCTCAGGTTTGTCGGTAGCGTAAGAGTGGATGGTGTAACGAATGTTACGTCCTTCCGTTTCTTGACGCACCAAGCCAAAACCCGGTTCATTCTTGGGCCGATTAACAATATACGACATGGTCGGACTTTCCACACCGCGTGTGGAGTCAAAAGCCGTTACGCGGATATAGTGATTCGGGAAGGTCTTACGGCAGTTGTTGATCTCCATCAAAATTCCGGCGGGATCTTTAAGGTCGAACATCGGATTGCCATACATTTCCCAATAGGTATTGCGCGGGTGAGGATCGTCGGTGTATTCAACGCCTATCGCCCAGTTGTTGTTCAACGCGTACTTGATCTGCGCGGTGATTTGCGCGTCGGTCAGGTCGGGCAGGAACGAAAACTGTCCCTGCGTAACCTTATTGCCCGGATTGGTCATCATAATCGTTTCTCCTTGATATCAATTAAGCACTGGCCGTGGTGGTCGGCACAAAGTCAGGGGTATCGGTGGAATCGTAGTTGAAGGTGATGTCTTTCCATGTATCCAGCGCGGCTTTGAGCGGGCCACACCACTTGGCGGCATCTTGCAGAATCTGCGGGCCTTCATTCCAGATATCGCGACCTTCGTTACGTGCCATAACCATGGCTTCGAGTGCTACACGGTTAGCCACCGCTCCTGCCTGAATCCCTTGTGGGTGACCGATCGTACCGCCGCCGAATTGCAGCACCACGTCGTCACCCAGATAAGTCAGCAACTGGTGCATCTGACCGGCGTGAATACCGCCGGACGCGACCGGCATAACCTTGTTCAGCGAAGCCCAGTCCTGTTCGAAGAACAAGCCTTTTTCCAGGTTCAACGGGGTGTGCGTGTCGAGCAGCGTGTCATAGTAGCCACGGATCATGAGCGGATCGCCTTCCAGCTTGCCCACAACCGTACCGGCATGGATGTGATCCACGCCCGCCATGCGCATCCACTTGCAAATCACGCGGAAGTTCATGCCATGATTCTTCTGGCGCGAGTAGGTCGAGTTACCGGCGCGGTGCAGGTGCAGAATCATGTCGTTCTGGCGGGCCCAAAGCGCCATGGACTGGATCGCGGTGTAACCGATCACCAGGTCAATCATGATGATGACCGAACCCAGTTGCTTGGCGAATTCCGCACGCCTGTACATTTCTTCCATGGTGCCGGCGGTGACGTTGAGGTAGTGGCCTTTAACCTCACCCGTGGCAGCAGACGCCTTGTTGACCGCATCCATGCAATACAGGAAACGGTCGCGCCAGTGCATGAAGGGCTGCGAGTTGATGTTCTCGTCGTCTTTCATGAAATCCAGACCGCCCTTCAGCCCTTCATACACCACGCGGCCATAGTTGCGGCCAGACAGACCGAGCTTCGGCTTGGTGGTGGCGCCCAGCAGCGGACGGCCAAACTTGTCCAGACGCTCGCGCTCAACCACGACACCGGTAGCGGGACCTTGGAAGGTCTTCAGGTAGGCAACCGGGATGCGCATGTCTTCCAGGCGCAGTGCTTTCACCGCCTTGAAGCCGAACACGTTACCGATAATGGAAGCGGTCAGGTTAGCGATGGAGCCGGGCTCGAACAGATCGAGGTCATAGGCGATGTAGGCGAAGTATTGCGCCTCGTTCTTGGTGCCAGGGCCGGTATTCGGCACCAGCTCAGAGCGATAAGCCTTGGCGCGATAGAGCTCGCACGCGGTCAGGCGGTCAGTCCATACCACAGTCCACGTAGCGGTGGAGGATTCGCCTGCAACGGCGGCGGCGGCCTCCTCGTGATCCACCCCGGGCTGCGGGGTGATGCGGAACATCGCCAATAGGTCGGTATCTTTGATCTTGTAATCAGGCTCCCAGTAGCCCATGTTTTTGTAAGGTAAGACGCCTGCTTTGTAGCGGTCCTTACCCTCTTTCATTGTTCCACCAGCTTCTGCTTTTGCCATAACAGCCTCCTAAAATAAGGGTGAAAAGACACCTCGCACCTGTATTAGAGCGAGGCCGATGCTATAACTGAAATGTACTTTACACAGCCAAAATCATAAATAACATTCAGTATTTTTGATTCTTAGTATAAGATGTAGCTTATATACGGAGTCTGTCTCATGATTAACACCAGTTTGCGGCAACTGCGCATCTTCGACGCTGTGGTGCGCCATTTAAGCTACACGCGCGCGGCCAGGGAGCTGCATCTGACACAGCCCGCGGTATCCATGCAAATCAAGCAGTTGGAAGAAAACACCGGCATCGCCTTGTTTGAGCAGGTGGGGAAGAAGATTTACCTCACCGAAGCGGGCAAAGAACTGCACCATTACAGCAGTGGCGTCGCCCATCAATTGGCCGAGGCCGAAACGGTGCTGGAGGAGTTGAAGGGGATCAAGCGCGGAAAACTGACCATCTCGGTGGTAAGCACCGCCAAATATTTTGCGCCTTACCTGCTGGCCCTGTTCAGCAAACGCTACCCGCAGGTGACGGTGAATCTGGAGGTTACCAATCGTGAGTCCCTGCTCGCGCATCTCGCCGCCAACGACCGGGACATGGTGATTATGGGCGTGCCGCCGCCGCAGCAGGATTTTGTCGCCGAGCCATTTATGGAAAATCCACTGGTGGTGATCGCGCCTTATAATCACCCGCTTACCCAGCAGCGCGCCATTCCGCTGGAGCGACTGCAACAGGAGACCTTTCTGATCCGCGAGCCCGGCTCCGGCACACGCATCGCCATGGAGCGCTTTTTCTCCGAACACAAGGTACAGATGATTACCGGCATGGAGATGAACAGCAACGAAGCGATTAAGCAGGGCGTCCAGGCGGGCTTGGGTCTGGGCATCGTCTCGGTGCACACCGTGGCGCTGGAGATGGAGGTACAGCGCCTGGCAGTATTGGATGTCGTGCACATGCCGGTCATCCGCCACTGGTACATCGTACACCGCAAGGACAAACGCCTGTCGCCGGTCGCACAAGCATTCAAGTCATTCGTCCTCAAGGAGGCTCGGCAGTTGTTGGAGTTACAGCTCAATCATGACCCGGCGCGGCTTGCGCAGCGCAAGGCAAGGCCTCGGCTTAAGGCGGTGAAAATCTAGCAGGCTGCCGGAAAGCAGTCTGCGTGCAGCGCAATGGCAAGCTGCGACGCACAGGGAAGAGCGGTAGCGAAGGGTTCTGCTAGTGTCGGTCGCTCCCGGCGTCCTGCCTACGGCGACATTGGTGCATCCATGTACGGCACGGGAGGCAGGACGCCGGGAGCGACCGAAGTAACAAGCGTGGTGCGAAAAGCGCCGCAAGGGCCGCCATTTTTCAAGCGACGCATCAATCCGGCCAGATGCGCTCCGGGTGGAGATTACGCAACGGATCATCCGGGCTGGACTGAGCCTGACCCGACTGCCGCGCACGGGGGGGCGCGACCTGTAGCTTGCCAGGCTTGGCTGCTCGGGGATGTACTGGTGTCATGGGTGGCAGGTCGCCGGGAGCGACAACTTCTTCCTGCGCAACATGTTCCGTCTTGGCGGCGCGCACCGCCCCGGCCAATTTGCTCGATAAATCTTTTTTACCCGCGGGTGTCTTGCTCATACAACATTACCTCCTCGATGACTGCTTCCAGTTCCTGCGCCGCCGCCTGCGCGCGTTTGCCAAAGTTGAAAACGCTCGCGCCCTCCAGCGCGCAACTGCGATATACGGCGCGCCGTTTAACGGTCTGCGTAAATGCAGGCAGGCCGAGTTCCGCCAAAGCCGTATGCATGGAACGCGCCATGGCATTGCGCGGCTCGACTTGATTTAACAGCACGCGCGCGCGCAACGCGCTGTTTTCGCGCCGCGCGAGATCAATCAGCTCGGCCATACGCACGCTGCCCCATAAATCAGCGGGCGAAGGCAGCACCGGGATAATCGCCAAATCCGCCAGCAGCAAGATATCCCGCAGGCCCTCATAAGCCCCCGAGGGAGGGCAGTCCACAATAATAAATTCATGGGCATCGCGCAAAGCGGGCAACACACGCCCCACGGCCGCCGGTGCGGCCACCGTCATCACCGGCAACCCGCGCGCGGCGTCCGCCATGCGCGCCCATTGCATGGCCGAGCCTTGCGGGTCGGCATCCACCAATAAACAGGTGCCGCGCTGCGCAAATCCGGCCGCCAGATTCAGCGCCAGCGTGGTTTTGCCTACCCCGCCCTTTTGGTTAATGACGGCATAGATTTTTCCCGCCGTCATTGCTGCGCACCGCGCGCCGGATCGGTGAGATCGTCAATGCGCGCGGCGAACTCGAAATCCTTGTGCTCCAGTTGCTCGCCGTTGCGAGCGTGAACGGTCACATTGACGTAATTGACGCCGAAGCTGGTGTCCGGATAATAACCCTGCTCCTCCGACAGCCCGGCCATGGCGTCCAAAAAACTGCGTGTTTCATTGTAGCCGCTGAATTGAAAGCGTCGGCTGAGCAAGGGTGGACGCTCACGCCATTGCCACTCCGGCGGCGCCTCAGCGGGCCGTTCATTACGCATGGTCGCGCTCCGCGTGCTGAGTCCGTATCCACTCATCAAGTTCATGGATATGCTCCACCTCGTCGTCCAGTATTTTGACGAACAGGGCGCGGCAACGCTCATCGCGCGCGCGCGCGCAGTAGCGCGCCGCCTCCTCATACAGGCGCACGGCTTCGACCTCCAGCAGCCGGTCGTGACGCAACAGCCCGGGCAAGTCGTCGGCCAGGCGCGTGGGCGTGAGCGCGGCGGAGGCGGGCGCGACTCCGCGTACCAGCAGCTCTTCCATGAGCAACGAAGCATGGCTCAGTTCCGCAGCGACATCCTCGCGCAAGCGCTCGCTCGCCTGCGTCATGCCCCACAGCGCGGTCAGCTTCGCCTGCGCCAGGTACTGCTGCACCGCCACCAGCTCGTGCGTTAACGCGCGGTTTAGGTAACTGATGATGCGCAAATCCGCTGTCATGGGTGCCATCTTGGGCTTGGGCCGAATGAATTCGGCCCTACAGCCGCGCCTTAGCTACGCGCCTGCGTGATGTCGCCATCGCGACCGCCGCCACTTTTACCGTCCGGCTTGTTGGGCAGGATCTGCTCCACCTCGCCGTGCACGCGCGCGATGATGTGCGCCGCCACCAGGCCGTCACCCACGCGCTCGCACGCATCCGCGCCAGCACGCACCGCCGCGTTCACCGCGCCGGTCTCGCCACGCACCAGCACCGTGAC
>JACPZD010000038.1 GCA_016195665.1 Gammaproteobacteria bacterium
ATTGCGCAAGGCCGCCAAACGTACAGTCAGCGATTTGTGGGATGAAATCGGAAAACTCCTTGATGCGTTCTCGCTAGACGAATGCAAAAACTATTTTGCGTCTTCTGGATATGTATGTGCTTAAATCAAAAATGCTCTAGAAGAAAATGCGGCATAGCCTTTGCATTTAACCGATGAAGGCTGCCCCGAAGGCTCAGATTGAAACTATTTTTTACATTTATTCAATTACTTACCAATATGACCCTAAAGCTATCCAGGACAAATGCCGATTATTTGACTGTAGCCAAGCGAATCATGATGGCTAGCCTGATCGGGGTTGCAGCGGTGCACGCTGAAGGCATCCAGCCGCTGGATACGATTTATGCCGCAGCGAAGGATTTCCTCGTCAGCCGGAATCCGGGGCAACAACAGGCCCAGCAGATCGAAGCCGGTCCGCTCGATGCGCGTCTGGCCTTGACCGCCTGCGAAGTCCCTCTGGAGGCCTTTATGCCTCCTGGCAGTTCGACGTATGGCAACACCACTGTCGGCGTGCGCTGCCCGGGGGCAAAACCCTGGTCCGTGTATGTTCCGGTAAAGATTAAGATATCCACCGCCGTGGTGGTCGCGGCCCGGCCGCTGATGCGGGGAGCGCAGTTGAGTGGGGCGGACCTCACCACCTCCACGCTTGACGCGGGCAGTCTGCCGCCCGACTATCTGACCGATCCGCAGCAGGCTGTCGGCCAGCAGCTCAAGCGGCCCCTCTCGATCGGCATGGCGGTGGCCGCAGGGATGCTGGGTACGCCCCTGATGGTGCGCCGGGATGAGCGCGTGACGATACTGGCCGAGGAGGGCGGATTAGAGGTGCGCATGACCGGTCAAGCTCTCGAGGACGGCGCCTTGGGTCAGCCGATCAAGGTGCGTAACCTGGTGTCCAAGCGGATCGTGGGCGGCGTCATCGCGGCCCCTGGGATCGTGAAGGTACAGATGTAAAATTAAGGGATCTCTGATTTATTCATACTGAACCGCCAAGACGCCAAGAACGCCAAGACTTTTCCTTACAATTCAAGCTCTTTTCTTGGCGGCCTTGGCGCCTTGGCGGTTGGCGATATATTTTTCAGAGCTTCCTTAAGAATGCTAAAGTTTTTGTAAAATCTGCCGCTAATTTGAGCTAGAAGAAGTACTATATTTAGGAGTGAGTGATATGCCTATTGAAATCAATGGCTTACCTATAACGGTCCTGAAAAATCCCAAGGATGGGCCGCAGGTAGATACAGGGCGCAACAAACCTGCCCCGGCCCAAGAGGAGACGGGTAAGCCCGCCTCGTCCGACACGGTGACCCTGACAGACACCGCCGCACGGCTACGCGCCCTGGGGAACACTCTGTCCGCACTGCCCGTGACCGATACTCAGCGAGTGGAAGGCGTCAAAAAGGCCATCGAGGACGGCGACTATACGGTGGATGCCGGGCGCGTGGCGCAGAAAATGATCGAGTTCGAGAAACTGCTTAAATCCTAACGCCGGACGCTGACCTTCATGAATCCTACTGAGCATATCCAGTTGATGGGCGTGACCCTGCAGCACGAGGTCGAGGTCGTATCCCGACTCATGGAATTATTGCTGCAAGAGCGCGAAGCCCTTGCCGCGCACGACGCCGGCGCGCTGGAAAAGGCCGCTCAGGATAAACAACAGCAGCTTTCCAAGGTAGAGTCTTGGGAACAGGAGCGCAACCATCTGCTGACCTCCGGCGGCTATCCTGCGACGCAACATGGGATGGAGCAGTACCTCAAGGCGCAGAATAACCCCCGGCTCGACCGTTTGTGGCAGCAGCTCCTCAGCCTCAGCGGTAAATGCCATCACCAGAATCAGGTCAACGGCGGCATCGTGGAGGCAGGACGTCACCATATCCAGCGGGCGCTTGCCATCCTGCGCGGTGTCAGCCCTGACGCCGAGCTGTATGGCCCGGCAGGCAAGACTCGTTCCCTACATCTCCCCAACACCCTTACCACCGCTTAAGCTTCCGGCGCACCCTCCGGCAGCCTATGCAATCCAAGGATAGCTGCGGCGACCCTGAGCGGCGTGAGCCGCGTAACATGCTTTCCCTCGGCGCCGAAAAAATCCGGGACCCGGCGCGCATCATCACCATGCTGGCCCACATCGAACAGGATCACCCTGCTCACCGTCGCCCTTCCGGGTTCCGACAGCCTTTATAACAGCGCCCTGCTCGGGGTCAGCCGTGATACTGGCAGCTTACTCCTGGATGAACTACATCCGCACATCGGCCACCTGCAACTCCAAGTGGTGCAACGCGCCGGTTTATCGGCCTTACCCCTGTCCACCGCAAAGGTATTAAACGCTTCGTCGCCGGCCTCGACCGGGAATTATGTAAAAAGCTGATGAAGTATTACTCATAAGTCAGTAATTAAGACTACACTTCATGTTACGTCTCCGCCCCCTATTGAGGGGGCGGGACAGGGTGGGGGTAGAGTAAACAGGGTTTTTACTCAGGAGTCACATTATAACGTTGTAGCCTTATTTTCTGACTCCTGAGTAAAAGCCACACCGCGAAGAGCGCGGAGAAGAAACAAACCCTTCTTGAGGGTATTCCTCTGCGACCTCTGCGGTAGATTATTTATAGCGCCAGGGACGGCGGAGATGACCTTAACCAATCGCGTTGGTCGGGGGGTGAGGTACGAAGCAACGAACGCCCGACGCTTGGAGCGCCGGGCCGGGAATCCGATCACCCAACATGGAGGTTGGTCGGGGTGAGAGGATTTGAACCTCCGGCCCCTAGCTCCCGAAGCTAGTGCTCTACCAAGCTGAGCTACACCCCGTGGTCAGTACGTGCGATTTACGGAAAATTCGGCCAGGGCGCGCAGCGCATCCCGGTAGGGAGAAGACGGCACTGCCGCCAAGGCCTCAATCGCCTTATCCGCCTCTTCCCTAGCCAAGCGCGCAGTGTACGCGATGGCGCCGGTGGATTCAATGGCCAGACCGACCGCTGCCATGTCCCCTGCCCCCCCGCTCTCGATCGCCTGACGGATGATCGCAGCCTGTTGTGGTGTGCCCTGCCGCAGGGCGTGGATCAAGGGCAGGGTCGGTTTACCCTCGGCGAGATCGTCGCCGATATTCTTGCCCAATTGCGGCGCCGCACCGCTGTAATCCAGTGCATCATCCACGAGCTGAAAGGCCGTGCCGAGGTGCAACCCATAGCTCGCCAGAGCCTGTTCGATCGATACGGCCTGCCCGCTCAGCACAGCCCCCAACCGGGCCGCGGCCTCGAACAGCGTTGCCGTTTTATAACGGATGACCTGCAAATAGCGTTCTTCAGTGGTCTCGGGATCGCGGCAATTGAGCAACTGCAACACCTCGCCCTCGGCAATGACGTTGGTCGCATGAGCGAGGATTTCCATCACGCGCAGATTGCCAATCTCGACCATCATTTCAAAGGAGCGTGAATAAAGAAAATCACCGACCAGTACGCTGGCCTCGTTCCCCCACACCGTATTGGCCGTCTCACGGCCGCGGCGCAGTTCCGAGGCGTCAACCACGTCGTCGTGCAGCAAGGTCGCGGTGTGGATGAACTCAATGACGGCCGCCAGGGCAACGTGCTGCGCACCTTCATAGCCCAAGGCGCGGGCGCAGAGCAGCACGAGCGCGGGGCGCAGCCGCTTGCCGCCGCTGTTGACGATGTAGTGGCTAATCTGGTTGATGAGTACTACATCCGAGTGCAGGCGCTGCTGGACCAAGGCATCCACGGCGCGCATATCCGCAGCGATTAAGGACTGAATAGGGGCTAAATTCATGGAATTTGGGGCGGCGGGGGCTTTGCGCATCCTAGGTGGCCGGACCAGCAAGTGTCAAGCCGGGTTTGACGTGGCGTTGGCTACAGGTTAAAATTTGCGGTTCAAAACTCAAGTATTTAGGAATTCAACATGTACGCGGTCATTATAACCGGTGGTAAGCAATATCGTGTGGCCGAAGGCGACACCCTGAAGGTCGAGAAGCTGCCCGCCGAGGAAGGCGCCACGGTGACCTTCGACAAGGTACTGCTGGCTGGCGAAGGCACTGATGTCAAGGTCGGCGCCCCGTATCTCACGGGCGGCGCCGTCACTGCCACCGTCACGGCGCACGGCCGTCACGACAAGATCCGGATCATCAAATTCCGCCGCCGCAAACACCACATGAAACAGCAGGGACACCGGCAGTATTACACCGAATTACAGATCACCGGCATCAGCGCCGGCTAACGAGGTTCAGCAATGGCACATAAAAAGGCAGGCGGCAGTACCCGCAACGGGCGCGATTCCCAATCCAAACGGCTGGGCGTAAAGTGCTTCGGCGGCGAGCAGGTCATCGCGGGCAACATCATCATACGGCAACGCGGCACTCAAGTTCATGCCGGCGTCAATGTGGGTCTGGGCAATGACCACACTCTCTACGCCAAGGCCGACGGCAAGGTGCTGTTCCACCGCAAGGGTCCGAAACACCGCAAATACGTAAGCATCGTTGCCGGTTAAACCCATCTACTGGCAATCCCCAAAAGCCCCGCTCACGCGGGGTTTTTTATTTGTCTCACGATCAGGAAAACCAGCGCAGTACCGCGGCGGCGGCGAGGGGGGTGGCGGCCACCCAGAACAGTATTCGCCATCGCTCATGCCGCACCGTCTCATCCCACGCGGATGATTTTGCGAGATAGCGGAGCACTAAAATAAAACCGGCGACAGCGCACGCGATTTTTATCAACAGCGCAGCGATAGCGATGGCTTTGATATCAGGAAATTTGCCGTAGAAGTAATAACTGGTTACGCCAAAACCGGCGCCGGTCAGGCCTTGTATGACCCAACCCAGGGCCATGAGCCAGGCAAGGCGACGTTGCGAGGAGGAGTCGGAGACGAGCCAGGCGGCGGCGGCGGAACTGCCCACCACCGCCACGGCTCCAAAGTTATGTGCGAGTTGTACCCCGCTGTAGGCGAGGTTTTCGAGTAATGCCACTACTCGCCGATGACTTTGATTGTCTTCTCGATACCTACCGGCGTATGGCCCTTGTCTACCACCTTAAGGGTGATGGTGTTTTCACCCGTCTTCAGCCCTGACAAGGCGTAGCTGCCTTTGAGCGAGCGCACCACGTCTTCCTTCCCGTTGACATACATATGAAAGTGATCGCCGTTAGGGCCGGGATCAATTTCATATTCCACCTTGTTTTCCGCACCCACTTTGAGCTTGGCGCGGTCGGCGGGGGATTTGATGGTGACCGAGCCCGCCCCGGCGAACGCCAGTGAAGCTGCACCTAACAGCAAGCCCAGCAGGGTTCCAGATTTGACTAGTTTCATAAAACCTCCTATATGAAGATGTTTGTATTGAGTTCGCTCCGTTGAATATCCGTGCCCAAAACCGGATTTTAGGCGCGGATAATGTCAGTTAGATCAAGATCTGACTGAAAAGTTTAACCTTGGACGCTTTATTGACTGGCCGGTTTACCCTGAAAGCCCGTAAGACTGGCGATTCCCATCAGCAGAAGCCCCAGCAGTATCAAGGCCGGTCCAACAATACCGAATGGGCTACCCAATATCGCGCCGGCCCAGGGCAAACCCAGCGCCACGGCGAGATAAAGCAGGCCGGAATGGAGCAGAGCGCCCAGTATAAACACCCAGCTGATCACCTGCTTGAATGTAGCGGACACTGTCAAAAAACCAAGCACCAGTCCCACCACGATATTCAACATAGCCTCCAGATTTCCGTGCGCGTGCGGCCCGCCCTTGATGCCTTGTATGGGGGCGTAGCTGTTGAGGCGCGCGGACAGCGCCAGCAGTCCGTTCGCCGTTTGTTTCGCGATCTCGTCCGCGTTCATCGGGGTGAGATTCGTCTCGAATTGATTCTCGGCCGCCTGTTGCAAGGCGCCCAGCTTTTCCTGTTTGACCGCCTCGGTCTTGTCCACGTCGCCCAAAAAAGTCACCACCATGTAAGGACCCAGCGCCGCTGTCAGCACCAGATAGAAAAATCCAAATACGATGTTCTTTTTACCGATCATCACATTTCTCCTTTACCTGATTAGTACGTAGCAGAAAAGTCACCGGGCCGTCGTTGATCAGACTCACCTGCATGTCCGCACCGAATAGGCCGCTTTCTACCTTACCATGAAGGCCCCGGGCCTGTTGCAGTAGATAATCAAACAGATGCGCGCCGTGCGCAGGATCTGCGGCGGGGGTAAAGCCGGGGCGCAGCCCTTTCTGCGTATCGGCGGCGAGCGTGAATTGCGGAACGAGCAGTAACTCTCCCCGAATATTGCGCAGGCTGAGATTCATTTTCCCGGCGGCGTCGGCAAACACGCGGTAGCCAAGCAGACGTTCCAGCAACCGCTCCGACTGTGCTTCGCCGTCGGCGCGTTCGACGCCGATGAACACCAACAGCCCTTTGCCGATGCGCGCGATGGTTTGTCCGTCAACATCAACCTGCGCCTGCGCAACGCGCTGCAACAGGGCGATCATATAAGGCGCTGCGCCATGTCTTCCGCCGCCCGCATCAGGGCGTCGGTTATGCCCTTTTCGCTCGCGGCGTGCCCGGCGTTGGGGATAATCTTGAATTCCGCCTGCGGCCAGGCCTTGTGCAAATCCCAAGCGCTCTCCAACGGGCAGACGATGTCGTAACGGCCGTGCACGATCACACCGGGGATGTTGTGTAAACGATGCGCGTCGCGCAATATCTGATTTGGCGCAAGGAAGCTGTCATGCGCGAAATAATGACACTCGATGCGCGCCAGGCTGAGCGCCGTCCTGGGATCGCTGAAATGATCCACCACGGAACGATTCTCCAGCAGCGTCAAGGTGCGCCCTTCCCACAAAGACCAGGCCTTGGCCGCCGCCATGCGCGCGATTTCGTCCGCTCCTGTCAACACGCGATAGTAAGCATGCAGCAAATCGTCACGTTCTTTCTCGGGAATAGGGCGTAAGAAATCCTGCCAGTAATCGGGGAAGATGTGGTTGGCGCCTTCCTGATAAAACCACCGGATCTCGCGCGGACGGCACAAAAAAATACCGCGCAAGATCAATCCTAAAACACGTTCTGGATGCGTCTCCGCATAGACTAGAGCAAGCGTCGAGCCCCACGAACCGCCGAACAACACCCAGCGCTCGATGCCCAGATGATCGCGTATACGCTCGATATCCGAGACCAGCGCTTGCGTGTTATTCCCTGCAAGTTCCGCGTGAGGAACGGAACGACCGCAGCCACGCTGGTCGAATAAAATGATGCGGTAGACGTTTGGATCAAAAAACCGCCGATGATACGGTTCGCAACCTGCGCCCGGCCCGCCATGCACGAACAACACCGGTAAACCCTGAGGATTGCCGCATTCTTCGACGTGGAGCACATGCTGGGGGTCCACCGCCAGGCTGTGCTGCACGTAAGGTTTGATGTCGGGGTATAGAGTAAGCATGCGGAGCTGCCATGTCCTGGGCGGCTTGCGCCGCTTTACTTTTCAATATAAAGTAAAGGAACATACAATGCAAGCAAGGCGCCAGGCAGATGACTTATTTAAAATTATCCTCCAAGAACCAGATCGTGCTCCCTAAGGAGGCGCGCGCCGCCATGCAGGTCAAGGCGGGCGACCGGGTACTGGTAGTGGTCAAAGGTAAAGTCACGATTTTAATGCCCAAGCCAAAAAGCTACATGCAAGCCTTGGCGGGCATCGGTAAGGGGATGTACCCGAAAAACCACCTCAAGCGCGAACGCCGCGCGTGGTGAGCCTTGCCGATATGGAGCGATTTCTCCGGCGCCACAAGGTGGTCGGGCTCGACTCTAATATCCTGATTTATCTCATCGAAGCTCATCCGCAATACCAGGACTTCTGCAAAAAAATATTTACTTCGATAGAATCCGGCCGCAACCTCGGTATTTGCTCAACGGTTTCACTGCTTGAAATTCTGGTCCAGCCCTACCGCAAAAAGGATGATGAAACGGTAAACCGCTGTTACGGCTTACTGACCACCTACCCTCACCTTGCCTGGGTGGAGTTATCGGTTGCAATCGCCGATCTGGCCGCCCAACTGCGAGCTCAATACCGGCTAAAAACACCCGACGCAATCATATTGGCCACGGCCCTGGATTCCGGGGCAACGGGCTTGATCGCCAATGATGTTCAACTGAAGCGCGTCGCGGAACTGGAGTTATTGGTGCTGAACTAAGGAATCCCTGATTTATTCAGGGATTCCTTAGCCATTATATCTTTCGATACACGTCTCCGCCCTGAGCGGTAAACTCCCGCGCCTTTTCCTGCATACCCGTTTCCAGCGCTTGCTCGGCGTCTTGTATTCCCTGTTGCGCCGCATAATCACGCACGTCCTGGGTGATTTTCATGGAGCAGAAGTGCGGGCCGCACATGGAGCAGAAGTGGGCGAGCTTGGCGGATTCTTTGGGTAACGTTTCGTCGTGGAATTCGCGCGCCTTGTCCGGGTCGAGGCCGAGGTTGAACTGGTCTTGCCAGCGGAACTCGAAGCGCGCCTTGGACAATGCGTTGTCGCGTAACTGCGCGCCGGGGTGGCCCTTGGCAAGATCGGCGGCGTGGGCGGCGATCTTGTAGGTGATGATGCCTTCGCGCACGTCGTTTTTGTCCGGCAGGCCAAGATGCTCCTTGGGCGTAACGTAACACAGCATGGCGCAGCCGTACCAGCCTATCATCGCCGCACCGATGCCGGAGGTGATGTGATCGTAACCCGGTGCAATGTCGGTGGTGAGCGGCCCCAGGGTGTAAAATGGCGCTTCGTGGCAGTGCTTGAGCTGCTCTTCCATATTGATCTTGATGAGGTGCATGGGCACGTGGCCGGGGCCTTCGATCATGGTTTGCACGTCGTGCTTCCAGGCGATCTTGGTCAACTCGCCCAAGGTTCTCAGTTCGGCGAACTGCGCTTCGTCATTCGCGTCGGCGATGGAGCCGGGACGCAGGCCGTCGCCGAGCGAGAAGCTCACGTCGTAGGCCTTCATGATCTCGCAGATGTCCTCAAAGTGGGTGTAGAGGAAATTTTCCTTGTGATGCGCGAGACACCACTTGGCCAGAATCGAGCCACCGCGTGACACGATGCCGGTGACGCGCTTGGCGGTGAGCGGTATGTGGGCCAGCCTGACACCGGCGTGAATGGTGAAATAGTCCACGCCCTGCTCGGCCTGCTCGATGAGCGTGTCGCGGAAAATCTCCCAAGTGAGATCCTCGGCCTTGCCGTCCACTTTTTCCAGCGCTTGATAGATGGGTACGGTGCCGATGGGCACGGGCGAATTCCTGATAATCCACTCGCGCGTCTCGTGGATATTTTTCCCGGTAGACAAATCCATCACCGTGTCGCCGCCCCAGCGCGTGGCCCACACCATTTTTTCCACTTCTTCTTCGATGCCGGAACTGAGCGCGGAGTTGCCGATGTTGGCGTTGATCTTGACCAGAAAATTTCTGCCGATGATCATCGGCTCCAGTTCCGGGTGATTGATGTTGGCGGGGATGATGGCGCGCCCGCGCGCGACTTCGTCGCGCACGAATTCCGGCGTGATGCGCTGTGGGATGCTGGCGCCGAATGATTCGCCCTCGTGCTGGCCGAGGGCCTGCTCGCGCGCAAGCTCCAGGCGCTGGTTTTCCCGTATGGCGATGTATTCCATCTCGGGCGTGATAACGCCTTGACGCGCGTAATGCATCTGCGTGACGTTCATGCCCGGCTTGGCGCAGCGCGGCTTGCGGATGTGCGCGAAGCGCAGGTGGGCGAGCTTGGGGTTGCGCGCCCTCTCTCGCCCGTAGCGCGAGCTTATCTCCGGCAGCACCTCGGTATCATTGCGCTGCACGATCCATGCCTCACGCAACGCGGGCAGGCCGTGGCGTAGATCAATCAACGCGTCCGGATCGGTATACGGGCCGGAGGTGTCGTACACATACACCGGCGGATTGGACTCGGCGCCGAAACTCGCGGGCGTGGGCGCGAGCGTCACCTCGCGCATGGGCACGCGGATGTCGGCCCGGCTACCGGGTATGTACACTTTGCGCGAATTCGGAAACGGCTGGGTGACCGCTTTGTCCAACGTGACGGTCTTGCTTAAGATTTTTTCAGGCGCTGCGCTCATAACTCACCTCGATAGGCGCAGGACAGGCCGGCGACGCCGCTTTCCTACGCCGGGATTAACCGGATCAGGTTCAAAGGGTTCTCTCAGCCCCGCGCTTTGATCGGATTTCGAGGCGGGGGCACCCCTAGCTGCACTGCCCACCGTAGCTTATAGTACATGCATTTGCAATATGCTTAGACTTGCGTCGCGCCTGCAAAGCCCGTACCCTTTTGCGTTGCGATTTTTGGATCCTGAATAGGTAGCAACGATGAATATGGAACAGGCCCGCTTTAACATGATCGAGCAGCAGATCCGTACCTGGGAGGTGCTCGATCCCGCCGTGCTGGATTTATTGGGCCGCATCCCGCGCGAGGATTTCGTGCCGATGAAATACCGCAACCTGGCCTTTGCGGATCTTAATATCCCCTTGGGGCACGGGCAGGTCATGATGGCGCCCAAGGTCGAAGGCCGGTTGATTCAGGCGCTCGGCATCAAGCCGGATGACGCCGTTCTCGAGGTGGGCACCGGCAGTGGTTACCTCACCGCGCTTCTCGCTAGCCTGGCCAAGCATGTCTACAGCGTGGATATCTTCCCGGAGTTCAAGACGCAGACCCAGCAAAAACTCGCCGCGCTGGGGCTCTCCAACGTCACTATTGAGACAGGAGACGCCGCGCTGGGGTGGGAGCGACATGGCCCTTATGACGTCATCGTCATCACCGGCTCTTTCCCCCTCTATCCCGAACATTATCAGCGTAGCCTGCGCGTCAACGGGCGGATGTTTGTGATTGCGGGCCGTGCGCCCGCGATGGAGGCCCTGCTCGTCACCCGGGTAGGTGAGGCGGACTGGATGCGTGAGAGCCTGTTCGAGACCGACATCCCAGCGTTGATTAACGCACCGCAGCCTCAGTCCTTCGTGTTTTAAGGCATCTCTGATTTATTCGTGCTGAACCGCCAAGAACGCCAAAATTTTTCCTTACAATTCAAGCTTTTTTTCTTGGTGATCTTGGCGCCTTGGCGGTTGGCGATATATTTTTCAGAGCTTCCTTAGGTAACCTCTGCGAACCCCTTAAGACACGCCAGGAGACTGTTGCAAACCGACCGTCCGGTCTGTAGACTTTATACTGCCCTTTATTCAAGGTATTAAGGCTATTTCGTGTCGCCCCATTCACCCCCGGACCATTCCATAGACGCATCCATCCCGCTTGGCGCGGCGGACGCCACACAGCGCATCTTGGCCACCGCCGAACGGCTATTCGCCGAGTTGGGTTTTGACGCCGTTTCCATGAACATGATCGCCGAACAGGCCGGCGTGAGCAAAGGCAATATCTTCCATCACTTCGCCTCCAAGGATGCCCTCTATCTTACGGTATTGAAATCGGCGTGCGCCGAATCCACCCGCTTGATGGACGACTTGGGGAACATCAACGGCAGCCTGGCTGACCGGCTCGTGCATTTTACCCAGGCACATCTCGCCCACCTAAAGAAGCATCATCACATTGCAACGCTGATACAGCGTGAGATGTTCGAGGACGGCCCGCGTCGCGGCAAGGTCCTGGCCGAGCGGGTATGCAGTGAAAATTTCACCCGCCTGGTGGACATGCTGCGCGACGACCGGGCGCGAGGTGAGTTGAGTAAGGATTGCGATCCGGCCATCATTGCCCATCTGCTGGTGAGCGCGAACATCTTTTTCATGCAGGCCCGCGACATGCTGCGCCACTCGCCCGACCTGGATTTCGCGGAGGACCCGGCGCGTTACAGCCGCAAGGTCGTCGAGGTCATCCTCACGGGAGTGCAGGAATCAAAAACGTACTATGAAGAAACAAAGTAAGCGGACATCGCTTACTTTGTTTCTTCATAGTAAAAACCCTGTTTTACTTACCCCCACCCTGTCTCTCCCCCTAGACAGGGGGAGTGAACGTATAGGAAAGTGTCGTCTTACTAATGAACTTCTTAGTAACTCACCCAAACGAGGGTTTTCATGGATAAAAAAATAATCAAAGCGATAGCAGCCGGCTTCGTGCTCAGTCTGGCAGTCGGCGCCTGCACCGACTCAGGAGGACAGAAGGGCGCTACGCCGGGCAAGGACGCCAAGCCGCAAGGCCCTATGGCGATGCCGGTCGAGGCAGTGACGGTCGAGACCGGCGCCGTCACGCGCGACATCACGGCCGTAGGATCAATGCGCGCCAACGAATCGGTGATCATCCGCTCGGAAATCGCAGGACGGATTCAGGCGATTCACTTCTCCGAAGGCGAGAGCGTCACGCAAGGCGCCGAATTGGTAACGCTTGACGCGACCGAATTTCGAGCGCAACTCGCCGAGACGACCGCCACGGTAAAACTCAATGAGCTTAATTTCCGGCGCGCGCAGGAATTGCAGACCAAAAATCTGCTGAGCCGCCAGAGCTACGATGAGGCGCAGGCAAAGCTGGCGGAGTCGCGTGCACAGCAAAACGTCGATGAGGCGCGCCTCGCCAAGACCAAACTATTCGCTCCGTTTGCGGGTGTGCTGGGGTTGCGGCAGGTGAGCCCCGGCGATTACATCAAAGAGGGACAAGATATCGTCAATCTCGAAGACATTGCTTCATTGAAGCTGGATTTCCGTGTCCCGGAGACGTACTTCGCCGAGATCAAGCTCGATCAAGAGGTCAACATAGAAGTAGATGCCTATCCCGGCAGGACATTCAGCGGCAAGGTCTACGCCATAGACCCGCGCATTGATGCGCAGACGCGCACCGTGTTGCTGCGCGCCCACATCCCCAATACCGATCTGCTGTTGCGTCCCGGCATGTTCGCGCGCGTAAATCTGGTGCTCGAACAGCGCAGCGCGGCGCTGCTGATCCCTGAAGAGGCGCTGGTGTCCAAGGGTGACGAGCAATTTGTGTATCGTATTGTCGAAGGCAAGGCGTTGCAAAGCATGGTCAAGACCGGCCAGCGCCGCAACGGCATGGTAGAGATTTTAGAGGGGCTCAGTTCCGGCGATACCGTCGCCACCGCCGGGCAGACCAAGCTTCACGACGGCGCGCCGGTAATGGTGGTCAGTCCGGCTGATAAAAACCAGGTTAGGCTTCCGGCCCGAGGCTGATTGCATGGTGCTCTCCGATCTTTCTATCCGCCGCCCGGTGCTCGCCACCGTGATGAGCCTGATGCTGATCCTGATCGGCGTCATTTCCTACCAGCGCCTCTCGGTGCGCGAATATCCGAATATCGACGCGCCGGTGGTGTCGGTACGCACCGTGTACACCGGCGCGAGCGCGGAGATCATCGAGAGCCAGGTGACGCGCCCGCTGGAGGATTCACTGGCGGGCATCGAGGGCATCAAGACCATCAAATCGGTGAGCCGCGAAGAGGTGAGCCAGATCACCGTGGAATTTATACTCTCGCGCGACCCGGATAACGCCGCCAGTGACGTGCGCGACCGTGTATCCAGAGTGCGCGGGCGGCTGCCGGACGACGTGGATGAGCCGGTGATCGCCAAGGTAGAGGCCGACGCCCAGGCCATCCTGTGGCTCGCCTTCTCCAGCGATAGACACAACGCGCTTGAGATCACCGATTACGCGGATCGAGTGGTGCAAGACCGTCTGCAGACCCTGCCCGGCGTGGCGAGCGTGATCATCGGCGGCGAACGGCGCTATGCGATGCGCATCTGGCTGGATCGCGACCGCCTCGCGGCGTATCAATTGACCCCGCAAGATGTGGAGGGCGCGCTGCGCAATCAAAATCTCGAAGTCCCGTCCGGGCGCATCGAGAGCAGGAATCGAGAATTCACCGTGCTCACGCAGACCGACTTGCAGACGCCGGAACAATTCAACCGTCTCATTATCCGCGAAGTGAACGGGTATCCGATACGCCTCTCCGACGTAGGCCGGGCCGAGATTGACGCCGCCGATGAGCGTAACGCGGTGCGCGTGAACGGTAACCCCGCTGTGGGGCTGGGCGTTGTCAAGCAATCCACCGCCAATACGCTCTCCGTCGCCCAGGCCGTTAAAAGTGAATTGCCCAAGATCATCGCGGCATTACCGGAGGGGATGAAGCTCAAGGTCGCCTTCGATCAATCCCTGTTCATTGAGGAATCTATCTCCGCGGTGTTCAAGGCCATGGGTGAGGCGCTCATCCTGGTCGTGGTGGTGATCTTTCTGTTTCTGCGCACGCTGCGCGCCACTCTCATTCCGTTCGTCACCATTCCGGTCTCTCTGATCGGGGCCTTTATCTTTCTTTATGCGATGGGATTCTCTATCAATGTCCTCACCCTGCTGGGTCTGGTATTGGCCATTGGCCTGGTGGTGGATGACGCCATCGTGATGCTGGAAAACATCCAGCGCCGCATCGAGCATGGCATGAATGCGCTGCAGGCCGCATTCGAGGGCAGCAAGGAGATCGCCTTTGCGGTGATCGCCATGACGCTCACCCTCACCGCGGTGTTCGTGCCGCTTGCGTTCATGACCGGCAATACCGGCCGCTTGTTTACCGAGTTCGCGCTCACCGTGGCGAGCGCGGTGCTGGTGTCCGGCTTCGTCGCACTGACGCTGACGCCGATGATGTGCTCAAAAATTCTACGCCCTCAAAAAACCCACGGCCGCGTGTACCGGATCAGTGAACAGTGGCTGCTGGGCCTCAACAATGGTTATCGCCGGCTGCTTACGGCCGCACTGAACAAACGCTGGTGGATTATCCTGCTGGGCGGCATTGTTGCGGGTATTAGCGTCCCTTTATTCACAGGCATCAGCATCCCTGCTCCCAAAGGCAATAGCGTCCCGTTGCTCACGGGACTCAAATCGGAACTCGCCCCGCTGGAAGACCGCGGCCTGCTGATCGGCATCATGATCGCGCCCGAGGGCGCGACCATGAGCTACACCGACCGCTACGCGCGGCAGGTGGAAGACTTTTACTCCCAGGCGCCCGAGATCTTCAACTATTTCATGGTGGTCGCACCGGGCCTGGAGCGGCCCAATCCCGTCACCTTTGCACTCTCGTTCGTCAATCTCACACCTTGGGAACAACGGAGCCGCAGCGCGCAGGAGATCGCGACGGCGCTCGGACCGAAGATGTTCATGCTGCCCGGCGTGCTGGCCTTCCCTATCAGTCCGCCCTCGCTCGGCCAGAGCTTCCGCAATCCACCGGTGCAGTTCGTGGTGCAGGGCAACTCTTATGCAGAGTTGCAAACCATGGTGGACGCCCTCCTCGCCAAGGCCTTCAGGTTTCCGGGGCTGGTCAACGTGGACAGTGACCTCAAGCTCAACAAACCGCAGCTCAAGGTGATGCTGGACCGCGACAAGGCCGCCAGCGTGGGGGTCGAGGTGGGCCAGGTGGGCCGCACGCTGGAAACATTGTTAGGCGGACGGCAGGTGACGCGTTTCAAGCGCGAGGGTGAACAGTACGACGTGATCGTCAAGCTCAGGGAGGAAGAACGCACCAATCCGAATGACCTCTCTTCCATCTTCGTGCGCGGTAATGACGGTCAGTTGATTCAACTGGCGAATCTGGTGCGCATAAAAGAAACCGTTGCGCCGAAGGAACTCAACCATTTCGACCGGCTGCGCTCCGCCACGATTTCCGCGAACCTTGCCCCGGGTTATTCACTGGGACAGGCGCTGGAGTTTATGGAAGGCGCCGCCAAGGAAGTGCTCACCACCGGCGCGAAGACCTCGCTGGACGGTCAATCGCGCGAGTTTAAGGAGTCGGGCGCCGCCTTGTACCTGACGTTTGTGCTTGCGCTGATCTTTATCTATTTAGTGCTGGCGGCGCAGTTCGAGAGTTTCCTTTCGCCGTTCATTATCATGCTCACCGTGCCGCTCGCCATGACGGGTGCTTTATTGTCTCTGAAACTGACCGGCGGGACCCTCAATGTGTACAGTCAAATCGGTATGGTCATGTTGATAGGTCTTATCACCAAACACGGCATCCTGATCGTCGAGTTCGCCAATCAGTTACAGGGGCGCGGCTACGATCTGCGCGACGCGGTCATCGAGGCGGCCAGTCTCCGGTTACGCCCCATACTGATGACCACCGCCGCGATGGTGTTGGGTACGCTGCCGCTGGCGCTGGCCACCGGCGCCGGCGCCGAGAGCCGTCAGCAGATCGGCTGGGTGATCGTGGGGGGGCTTCTGCTCGGCACCTTTCTCACCCTGTTCGTCATCCCCAGCGTTTACACACTGGTATCGCGCGCCCGGAAACAGGTAACATATCCGGCAGAGGCAACTCAAGGATAATAACCACCATGCCTAAGCTCACTCAAGTCTTGTTGCTGATTCCACTCCTTTTTCACGGCGGCGCTTACGCCGAGGACCTGTTTCAGATCTATCAGCTCGCGCAGCAAAGCGACCCGCAACTCAAGGCAGCGCAGGCGTCGCGGTTGGCGACGCTGGAGATCAAACCGCAGAGCCAGGCCTTGTTATATCCCACCATCAGCGCCAGTGCCAATACAACCGGCAACCGTTTGAACATCACGCAACCCACCTCCGTGGCGGGAGAGACCTATTTCAACAGCAATGGCTACACCTTGAGCCTTACGCAGCCGGTCTACCATCGTGACACCTATGTGCAGTTGCGCCAAGCCGACGCGCGCATCGCTCAGGCCGACTCTCAGTTGGCCGGAGCAGAACAGGATTTAATCCTGCGTGTGTCCGGCCGCTATTTCGATGTGCTTGCCGCCCAGGATAATCTGGAGTTCGCCCGCGCGGAAAAAAAGGCCATTGCACGCGAACTGGAGCAGAGTCAGCAGCGGTTTGATGTCGGCCTCGTCGCAATCACCGATGTGCAGGAGGCGCAGGCGCGTTACGATCAGGCGATTGCACAGGAAATCGCCGCTGAAAGGCAGCTCTCTACCAGCCGCGAACTGCTGCGTGAAATCACCGGCCAGGATCATGCCGCCTTGGCGATGCTCGGAGAGCAGATTCCCTTCCTCACCCCCGAGCCCGCGGATATCGAACAATGGACGCAAACTGCGCTCAAACAGAACCAGCAACTTACCGCCGCCCTATACGCCGCGGAGATCGCCCGCGAGGAGATCGAGCGGCAACGTTCAGGCCATTATCCCAGCGTGGATGTAGTGGGCACCCACGTCTACTCCAAATCAGGCGGCGGTCGGTTCGGCGCCAGTGAGACGGACGGCAACGCGGTCGGTCTGCAACTTAATATACCGATTTATCAAGGCGGCCTGATCACTTCGCGTACCCGCGAAGCGGAATACAGACACAGCCAGGCACGAGAAAACCTGGAGCAGCAGCAACGCGCCGCCGTGCGCCAGACGCGCGACTCTTATACCGGTGTGGTCGCCAACATCAGCCGCGTCAACGCGCTTAAACAGGCAGTGACATCCAGCAAGACTGCGTTAGAGGCGACTGAGGCCGGCCTTGAAGTGGGAACACGCACCCAGGTTGACGTGCTCGATGCCCAACGCGAACTGTTTCGCGCCGAGCGTGACCATGCCAGGGCGCGTTACGACTATATTATCGAGACGCTACGACTCAAGCAGGCCGCAGGAACCTTGAGCCCTACTGATCTTGAGCAGATCAACGGCTGGCTGAAGTAGCCCTACTCATGACGGCCACGGCTGCCCTATGCTCCGCCGGCCAGAGTCTGCTGGTCGTGGTGGACACTCAGACCAAGCTCGCGGCTGCGATGCCGCCCCCCAAGCGCGACGAGATATTACGTAACGCCGCGATACTGCTACAGGCGGCGGGTTTACTCAGTGTGCCCGTGCTGATCACCGAGCAGTATCCCAAGGGTCTGGGAAAAACCGAGGCTGCCCTTATCCAACACCTGTCCCCCGCCACTCCCGTCATCGAAAAGACGTGCTTCTCCTGTTGTGGCGCGGCAGATTTCATGGAGGCAGTGCGGCGTAGCCGCAGAAATCAAATCATATTGGCCGGCATGGAGGCGCATGTGTGCGTGTTACAAACCGCGCTGGAATTACAATCAACCAATACGCAGGTATTCGTGGCTGAGGATGCAGTCTGTTCACGCCGCATGAGAAATAAGACCAACGCCCTCGCCCGGCTGCGCAACACGGGTGTTATCGTCACCAACACAGAATCGCTATTGTTTGAATGGTTACGCGATGCGCGGCACGAGCATTTTAAAAAGATTTCTAAGTTGATACTCTAGTCGACGCAAAAGATAAAATAATTTCTACCAGCGCATCCAAAGCGCCCCGATTACCCTCAACGAATTCCCTTCCCTTCTGACCCGTCATATAGCGCTGGTTGGCGTCCTTGAGGAACATCACTACGGCATCACTCAATTGCTGCGTAGTGTGGATCTCCATGGCGGCGCCCGCTTCACACAACTGTTGGGCGATTTCCGCGAAATTAAATGTGTAGGGGCCGGTGATGACCGGGACCCCCTGCGCGGCGGGTTCAATGAGATTGTGCCCTCCTGTGGGTACCAAGCTGCCGCCGACAAAGGCCACATCGGAGGCGGCGTAGAATAAATTCAGCTCACCCATGCTGTCGCCGATGACTATCTCGGTACTTGCGTCACAGACACGCTGATCGCTGCGCCGTATAATGCGGTAGCCTGACCTTTCGCACAGCGCGGCGACTTTGGCGAAGCGCTCGGGGTGACGCGGCACGATTACCAGCAGCGCGTGAGGTAGCTCGCTGCGCACTGCTGCGTAGGCATCTAGGACTTTCTGCTCTTCGCCTTCGTGGGTGCTGGCGGCGATCCACACACCGCGCTCGACGCCCCAGGAGCGCCGCAACACTTCAGCCTCTTCCCGCAGGCTCGCGGGCGGCTTCATATCGTATTTGATATTACCGGTGACGCGCACGATCCCGGAGGGGGCATCCAGTTCGATGAAACGCCGCGCATCCTGCTGAGTTTGCGCCGCAATCGCGGAAAGCATGGCCAGCATTTCCGACGCCAGTTTTTTCACATACCGATAGCGCGCCGCGGAACGCTCCGAGAGGCGTCCATTGGCGAGCACCACCGGTATATGTTGCGTGTAGCAGTAATGGATAAGATTGGGCCAGAGCTCGGTCTCCATGATGATGAGCAAGCGCGGGCGCAAGCGCCGCACAAAGCGCCGCACCGCTCCGGGCAGATCATAGGGGAGGTAATAATGGGTAACATCTTGATGCAGCGCGGCCTGCACGCGCTCCGCGCCGGTCGGAGTCATGGTGGTGGCAACGATGCGCCATTCGGGATAACGCACGCGCAAGGCCTTGACCAGCGGCACAGCGGCCTGGACTTCGCCTACTGAAACGGCGTGCACCCACAGGCAGTCCTCACGCGCCTGCGGTATCCAGCCAAAGCGCTCCGGCCAACGCCGCCAATAGGCGGGTGCGCGCAGCCCGCGCCATAGCAAACGCAACACGACCAGAGGCGTGAGCAGATATAAAAGGAAGGTGTAGATGGACCGCGTCAACGGACTCGAAGCTGGTCCATGTAGGCATCTACACCCTGTTCAATATCCTTGAACGGTTGAGTGTAGCCGATAGCGCGCAGCGCGGACATATCGGCCTCGGTAAAGCTTTGATAGCGACCACGCAGATGATCGGGGAATGGAACGTACTCGATTTCGCCCTTCCCCTCTGCTTTGATGACGGCGCGCGCCACATCGTTAAAGCAATGGCTCTTGCCGGTGCCTAGATTGAAAATTCCAGATTTATCACGCTGCGCCAGAAACCACAGATTCACCGCTACTGCGTCGCCGACGTAGATAAAGTCGCGGCGCTGCGCGCCATTCGCATAGCCGTCGCTGCCTTCGAATAATCTGACCTTGCCGGCATCTCGAATCTGATTACGAAAATGAAACGCGACGCTGGCCATCGCCCCCTTGTGCTGTTCACGCGGACCATAGACGTTAAAATACCGCAGTCCGACTATTTGGGTCTTAGCCGTAGGCAGTAACCCGCGCACGTATTGATCGAACAGAAACTTCGAGTAGCCGTAGACATTGAGCGGGGCTTCGCACTCGCGGCTCTCTTTAAACACCTTGCCACCCCCATAAACCGCGGCGCTGGAAGCATAGATGAAGGATATCTTGTGCTTCATGCAATAATGCAGCAGGTGTTTGGAGTAGTCGTAGTTGTTGCGCATCATGTAACGGCCATCCCACTCCGTGGTTGTAGAGCACGCCCCCTGATGCAGGATGGCCTCGATGGGCGGCATGAATTCCTTCTGCGACTGTATCGCGGACAGGAATTCGTCCTTATCCATGTAGTCCTGAATTTCGCAGTCCACCAGATTGACAAACTTCGCGCCGTTCTCCAGATCGTCAACGACGAGAATATCGGTACGTCCCTGCTCATTCAAGCCCTTGACGAGGTTGCTGCCGATAAAGCCGGCGCCGCCAGTGATCACAATCATGCCGTTGATCCTTTGTTATCGGTACGAATGTTTTCGATGATGCGGCTTGTTGAAATGCCTTGTTCATAGCCTAGAATCCGCACCTGGCCACCATGAGCCGTGACACATTGATGGCCCGCAATCTGCTGCGGCCGGTAGTCGCCGCCTTTCACCAGGATATCGGGTAATACGCGGCAAATGAGCCGCTCCGGCGTGTCTTCCGAAAAGGGCACGACCCAGTCCACGCTTTTCAATGCCGCCAACACACGCATGCGCTGTGCGAGCGGATTGACCGGCCGCTGGGCGTCACCATTGCCCTTCAAGCGCCGAACCGAGGCGTCGTCATTCACGGCCACAATCAGGCGATCTCCCAGCCGCTTGGCCTGCTCCAGGTAACTCACGTGTCCGGCGTGTAAAATATCGAAACAGCCGTTGGTCATCACCACCCGTTCGCCGCGCGCGCGCGCCTCCGCCACCGCCGCCAGCAGTTCATCCTCCGTCGGCAGCGCAGAGCTCACAGCAGCACCCTCCCCCATCGCACTGCGCAACTCATCAGTGCTTACAGTCGCCGCACCGAGCTTGCCCACCACAATGCTGGCGGCCGCATTCGCCAAGGCAGTGGCGGCGGCAAAATCTTCACCTGCCGCCAAGGCGGCCGCCAGCACGGAGACGACGGTATCGCCGGCGCCGGTCACGTCATAGACTTCACGTGCGTGCGCGGGCAGATGCAGGGCCGCGGTCCCTTCACGCAACAAGGTCATGCCGCGTTCGCTGCGGGTAATCAACAGAGCGTGCAGATCGAGACGGCGACGCAGTTGTTCACCCTTGGCGACCAACTCCTGCTCATCGCGGCAATGACCGACGACGGTCTCAAACTCCGCAAGATTGGGCGTAATCAATGTCGCGCCGCGGTAGATGTCGAAATCCGCGCCTTTAGGGTCCACCAACACGCGCTTGCCGGCCTGGCGGGCAAGCTCAATCAATTCACCTACTGCACGCAACGCCCCTTTGCCATAATCCGACAATACGACCACGCCGGCTTGCGGCAGTAATTTTTTGAACCGCTCCACCAGGTTCGCAGGGATATGGTCCGTGAAGCCATCCTCGAAATCCAGGCGGATCAGTTGCTGGTGGCGGCTCAGCACGCGCAGCTTGGTGATCGTGGAGTAACCTTGCACCTGTTCAAACGCACAGCTCACGTTGGCGGCCGAGAGCTGGGTTTGCAAAATGTCCGCCGCCTCGTCTTGCCCAGTGAGGCCCAGGAGGGTGACCTGCGCCCCCAGTGCGGCAATGTTTAATGCTACGTTACCCGCTCCCCCGGCGCGCTCCACCGCCTGTTCGATGCGCACCACCGGCACCGGCGCCTCGGGCGAGATACGCACCGTCACACCATGCCAGTAACGATCGAGCATGATATCCCCAACCACGAGCACCCGGGCGGCGGTAAAGTCAGGTAGGTGAGTCACGAATCCCTCTGCGTGTCGATTTTAGGGGTTACTCATAAGTCAATAAATAAGTCTACACTTCCCGCTATGTTCCCGCCCCCTATGTAGGGGGGTGAGGCAGCAAAGCTGCCGAACGGGTGCACAAGGATGTGCACCCTGGACTTTTGCGCGGCGCAGGAAGCATAGCGCAAAAGACAGGGTGGGGATAGGTAAAAAGGGTATTTACTCAGGAGTCACATCATAAGGATTGTAATCTGATTTTGCGACTCCTGAGTAAATCATAGCATAATAGACACAAGCGATCCGACGGCTGAAATATCCGGCTCAATGAAAATCCTTTTGCAAAGCGCCCCGTACCTTGGCTAGCCGTCTTCAATCCAGATTGACGGTCATCAGCCGCGCCCTGCCGCGGCTAGTCAGATTCGGGTGTCGCCGACCGTCCGTTGTGCCGCAGCGCATCCTGATTGCCCATCATCTACTACTCGGCGACACACTGATGCTGACACCCCTCCTCGCCAAGCTGCGCCAGAATTTTCCGTCAGCCGAGATCGTGATGACCACGCCCAAGGCCATCACGCCTTTGTACGCAAAATCACCCTATGGCGTGCGCGCCCTGCCCTTCGATCCGCGCGACGCCGCAACGCTGCCACCGCTGTTTGCCGAGTCCGGCTTCGATCTCGCCATCGTACCCGGCGACAACCGCCATGCGTGGCTTTCGCTGGCGCTCGGTGCACGCTGGATCGTCGCATTCGCGGGCGACCGGCCTGCCTACAAAAGTTGGCCAGTAGACGAACTGATACCCTACCCCAATACCCCCGCCGCCTGGGGCGACATGGTCGCACAACTGGCGCCAGGGCCAGCGCCACAGACCTATGCACCCGGCGACTGGCCTGCGCCACCCTTTAGATCTTTCGACACCCCCACCAGCCCCTATTGTGTGTTGCACGTCGGGGCGAGTACACCGCTCAAGCTGTGGGAACCAGACAAATGGCGCATCCTTGCCAACATGCTCACGCAGCGCGGCCTGCAAGTCATCTGGAGCGGTGGCAAATACGAAGAGCGCATCGTTGCCCAAATAGACCCGGACGGAGATTTTCAATCCTACGCGGGCCGGCTCGATCTGGCTCAGCTTTGGCATCTCGTGCAGGGCGCGCAGCTATTGGTGTCACACGACACGGGCGTGGCGCACCTGGGGCGTCTTACCGGCACACCCACCGTCACCCTGTTCGGGCCCGGATCGAGTATCATCTGTGGCGCCGGCGATTTCTGGCGCAACGCACCCTACCGCGCGGTCACCATTCCAGACTTCCCATGCCGCGACCAACGCGTCCTGTTCAAGCGCGAAATCGCCTGGGTACGCCGCTGTGGCCGCGGCATAGACAAGTGCGCCGCGCCGCGCTGCATGCAGGCGATGGACACTGCGTTGGTCATGAACGCCATCAATGACCTGCGCCTATCAACCGCTAACGCGTCATAGGTTGGCGAACACAATGAGCCCATCAGGCATCTCACTTAGCGGCCCGTTTCCCGTAAAAAAATTTCTGGCGCCTGGTTACTGGCCAACCTGGATCGGATTGGGGATCCTCTGGTGCATCGCACAACTTCCTCATCGCTGGCAATTTCAAATCGGAAAACTCATCGGACGGATGATGTATCTGAGCTCCCGGCGGCGCAGACATATCGCTGAAATCAATCTCAAACTGTGCTTCCCAGAACTCGATGAAAATCAGCGCACGCACTTATTGAAAAAGCACTTCGCTTCACTGGGAATGGGTCTGGTGGAAACGGCGATGTCCTGGTGGACGTCCGATGCACGCATGCGCAAGCTGGCGCGCATCGAAGGACTCGAACACCTGGAGCAGGCCTTGCGATACGGCAAGGGCGTGATCTTGCTCAGCGCCCACTTTACCAATCTGGAAATCGGCACGCATTTATTGGCCATCCACACCCGATTCCACGCCATGTACAGGGCGCACAAGAACCCGTTATTCGATGCGGTCATGAAGCGCGCGCGCGAGGCGCGTTGTGAAAAGGCCATCTCCAGCGACGACGTGCGCGGCATGCTGAACAGCCTGAAACAGAACATCCCGGTCTGGTACGCCTCTGACCAGAATTACGGACTCAAACACAGCGTGTTTGTCCCTTTCTTTGGAATCATGGCGGCCACCAACCCCGCGCCGGCGCGACTGGCGCGGCTCAGCGGGGCGCCGATTGTCCCCTTCATGATTCAAAGGCGCGACGACCGGCATGATTATCTCCTCACCCTGTTGCCCGCGATGGATGGGATACCCGGCGATGACCTGAAACGTGACATGTTGTGCATCAGCCAATTGATCGAAACACAGGTGCGCAAAGCGCCGGAGCAATATCTCTGGGTACACCGGCGGTTCAAGGATCGGCCTCCAGGCGAAGCTAGTTTTTATGAATCTTAAGGAGCCGCGTGTGGCTTATCCGGTGACCGTCACTGTTATTACACTGAATGCCTCACAACATATCCGGCAGTGCCTGGAGAGTGTGCGCTGGGCGGATGAGATCGTGATTGTGGATTCGGGCAGCACGGATGATACGCTGACCATAGCGAGGGAGTTTACCGATCGTATCGTGCATCGTGATTGGGTAGGGTATGGTCCGCAGAAGCAATTTGCCGTCAGCCAGGCGAAGCACGACTGGATACTCAGCCTGGATGCCGACGAATCACTTAGTCCCGAGTTGGTTGGAAATATCCGGCGCGTTCTGCAAGAGAGACCGCCTTTTTATGCCTACACTCTGAGACGCTGCAATCAATTCATGGGGCAGTGGCTGAAACACGGCGAGGGTTATCCTGACTTGGTGCTGAGGCTGTTTGATCGCCGTCATGCGCGCTGGAGCGTTGATGTCATCCACGAGAAGGTTATTCATGACGGTCGCGCAGGAGAATTGGCAGGCGACCTGATGCATAAATCAGAAAATGGCATTGCGGCTTATCTGGAGAAGCAGAATCACTACACCAGCTTGCAAGCAGAGAAGCTGTATGAGCAGGGTGTGCGCACCGGTATCGTGCAACTGCTGTTCAGTCCGATGGTGCGTTTCATCAAGTTCTATTTTATTCGCCTCGGTTTTCTTGATGGGCTCCCCGGCCTTGTTCATATCATGATAGGCTGTTTCAATTCTTTTATTAAATATGTAAAGCTGATGGAATTGAACAGGCGCTCAAGAAAATAGCGTTTTGGTAAGCAAGTGCTCAAAGGCAACCATCACTTCATCTACACTAATATCTTTTACATCCAGACTGCGTGGCTGCAACAGTTCATAAGGCACACCCCATGGGTGCCAGCGCGTTACATCCGATTTACCAAAGAAACACACAATGGGTTTTCCCAAGGCGGCTGCGATATGCATGGCCCCGCCATCACTGCAAATCACTTCGTTACAGAGTGACAGCGCCCCGATCAAGTCGCCGAGATCCCCAGTCGGATAGGCGATAATCGGGAAGCCCGCCAACTGAGTCATGATCGCCTGCGCATTGCCGTCATCACCGGGGTGCATGGGGTTGTCGGCGGCGCCGGGTGACCAGAGCAGCACAAAGTTTGCATCGTATTTCTCACGCAGCTTTTTTATCAACTCGATAAATTTTTCCACCGGCCAACGTTGGCTGGGTTTGCGCGCACTGATGTGCACGCCCAACAACATCCTGGCGGCCAACAATCCATGCTGTTTTAATTTCTGTTGCACCCGCATCACTTTCGACGGGCTGGGGATGAGGTGTGCCGGTGGTGGCGGTGACTGGATGCCCAATGGCGCCAGCAAGCGAAAGATGTCCTCCACTTCATGCATCGCCCTTTCCGTGGAGTATGGAGCCGCGATATCTATGCGCTCAATTCCAGGCCTCCCCTCCTCGGTAAAACCTATGATATGCCTGGGCTTGATCCACGATAATGTTCGTACTACGCGCGGCCAAAACCCAGGGGCCGCTATGATGGCGTAATCAAAACGCTCCCTGCGTAATCGCAGCAACAATCGGAACCGATCCCAATAGACGGCAAGGATGCTCTTGCCTTGCGGCTTATGCTTGGCCTTGGTGTAGGCGAATACCTCATCAATGTCCGGGTTATTTTCCAGAACAGGCAGATTGTAACTGTTGACCAACGCACAGATACGGGCGTCCGGGAAACGCGAGCGCAGGGCGGCGATTACGGGTGTAGTGCAGACGAGATCGCCGATATTGTCACGGCGCACGACGAGGATTTTATTACTCATGGGGAGCGGCCGCTCTTTCACCCCCGATGGCGCCCAGCACCGTGCCGGTCAACATCCAGAATAACAGCGCCCCATCTCTCACAAAAAAATCGTCGGTCATATTTTTTGTTAGCAACCCCACTATCATGACCGCACAGGCTGTTGCGTAGGCATGGAGCGGTGAGATCTGCTGACGCCGCGTGCGTGGAACCCAAACAGCACGCAGCACCGCGAATATCAAACCTAGAAAGGCCAACATGCCGAGTATACCCATTTGCACGCCTTTGTTGAGGAGTATGTTATGGGCATGCCAGTAGTTGGTGTTCTCCTTGAAAAATTCCGGATTGCGCAGTCTGAATACCTCACGGCCGAACCCCGCGCCGATTAGGGGGTGAGCGCGAATATTCTCGACGGCCACGCGCCAAATTATCCAGCGCTGATCAGGTTCGTCTGCAGAGGTGGCTCCAAGCTCCGCTTGGTGCAACACGATGCGCTCATTCATCTGCTTTACGAATAAGCCTGTAAGAACGACTGCCAGTACGATTATTGTTACCAGGAACCTACGTTGTGCGCGTGGAAAAATGGAATCTCTGAGGAGATATACCGCGAGCAGCAGCTCGACCAGCAATGAAACAAGACCCGCCCTATTCCCGCTGAAGTAGAGCGCAATGATATTCAACGCCAACACAGCCAATAAAAGGTAATATATCGTTTTATGAGTGTCTTTCAATTGCAGGGCATAAGCGGCTACAAAGGGCAACACCGTAATCAGATACGTGCTGAACATCCCGACACCGCTGAACGAGCCTTCTTGCAAATACGACTGTCCCAGTCCGGAAACTACTATATTAAAAACGGCATAACCCACCATGAGCAGATTGCCCGCTACGACGACGCCCATGATTCGTGACAGAGCTTCAGTGCTGCGCACCCACGACGCCGCAAGCACCAAGACAAGGATACCGTAGCCCAACTCGCGCTTGACTTCACTCAACGAGTAGGCCGGGTCTATGGCGTACATCACGGAAAATAATGCGATGGCCGCATACACCGCCCAAGCCCATGCGACCGGGAAGGAGAGCCTTAAGCGGTATCTCCATGTCGCCCACAGCGTCAAAAGCAACAGCGAGTAGAAGGCGATGTGGCGTACGGCGATGGTGTGGGCGATGGGCAAAACCAATAAATAGGCCCCCATTAAAAAAAACGCCCAGCAATTGAGCGCGCAACTCAACGAGCCGTTCGGCGCAGGCCAGGCTATTGTTCTGCAGATCTTTTTCAACATTTCTTTTATTTTGAATATGTGCGTATAGGCAAGTGAAGTATAATTCGCTAAATCGCTTCAGCGAAATACTCATAAGTCAATAAGTAACGCTACACTTCCCGCTAAGTCCCCGCCCCCTATGTAGGGGGCGGGACAGGGTGGGGGTAGGTAAAACAGGGTATTTACTCAGGAGTCACATCATAAGCAGTGTTGCCTTACTTTGTGACTCCTGAGTAAATAATTTTCCGATTATACCTCCGCACTGAATCAACCCATGAAGATCCTGATAATAAAGCGCGACAAGATTGGAGATATGCTGCTTACCACACCGATGCTGCAGCACCTGCGGCGATCCCTGCCGAGTGCGGAGATCCACTTGCTTGCCAATGACTACAATGCCTGGGTGGTCAGCAACAACCCTAACATTGACAGGTTGTGGGTATACCCTCGGGTGCGTATCGGCAGAAAAATCCGCCTCACCGCCGCATTCAAACAGCTTTGGCAAATCTTACAGTTGCGCCGCGAGCATTTCGATGTTGCCCTGGCTGCGGGCGGCGAAGAGTCTCTGCGAGCCATACGGCGCGCCTTGCGTGTCGGTGCGAAGCGTGTCATCGCCTACTGCGATGACGAGGCACTGAAAAACCAATTAACAGATCCATTGAAAGCCCCAAACAGCAACCACGAGATAGACCGCATGTTGGGTCTATTGATTCCATTAGGAATCCCGCTGCCCGCTTCGCCTATTTACCCTCATTATGATTTGCCGGCCGTCTGGCATCAATTTGCCGTCAATTGGGTGACTGAACGCAACCTAAAATCTAATACCTATATCGTGCTTGGCCTTGGGGCGCGGCGCTCCAATAGGCAACCCACCCCGCAGCAAGTTTTACGCTGGTGTGCGCACTTCAAGGAACGCTATAACCTGACCACTGTCTTCATGTGGACACCCGGAAAAAGCGATAACCCGCTCTATCCGGGCGATGATGACATCGCGCAGCCTGTATTGGACAACCACGTGCCTTACATTCACCCCTTTCGAGGCCCTATCATGCCCGCCTTAGGCCTGATCTGGCATGCGCGCACCTCGATCTTCCCCGACAGCGGCTTCATGCATTTCGCCGCCGCAAGTCCCGGAGGCGTATTGGGTTTATTCGCCGCGAGCCGCAGTTCACCTTCCCCCAAACAATGGGGACCACGAGGGATCAAGGCGGACTATCTCGAGGCGGAAACAACCGTCCCAGACATAAGCGACGCGGAACTCTATCAAAGAATAGAAAAACTGATTTTCCGACGCGTTCCAGAGACCACTAACCTTTAGTTTGATACAGGCAGGGATTTAAGCTCGGATCGTTGTACATCTTGAATTGCCGGTAAATTTTAAAGTAGGCTCGCCCCTGTTCCGCAGCCGCAAGCAGGGTACCCAGACATTTTTGCAGATCGTTGCGCTGCTCCATCAATCTCGATAATTTTTGCTTACAGTTTTCTATGTGCATATCATCAACGTCGGTACGCTCTGCTTGCACCCGCATGTGAAAAATCTTCAGGCTGAGGATAGACAGACGATCAATCATGGCACCCGCTGTCTCGCTATTTAACCAGGCATCCGCATCTGGCGTAACATGACTCAGGCGCTGCAATAGAAGCACGTCAATATTTTCAATGGCGTCGTTGCGTTTTTGGTTATAGCCATCAATGGCGCGCTTGTTGGCGGCAATTTCGCTATCAGCGACATCTCTGCGCCGGGCCAAATCTTCCTCGGCCCATAGCAGGCAATTATAGCGGTGATTGAGCTCAATATAGCCCCACATCCCTGAAGCAAATTCCGCTGCGGAGGAACTAGCCCAACCCAAAGTCGCGAGACAGGTATCGTGAAACAGACTGATTCGTTGCGCCGTCACGTCATCAAAAATCATGCGTCACCCACCTCGGTAAAAATCGCCTCCATTTTATCCAGCATGGCGGTCAATCCAAATCTTTCCTGCGCATATCTGCGCGCGGCCTCACCCAGCCTCTGCCGCAATGAGGCATCGGAAAGCAACCGCTCCATGGCGCCGGCCAACGCCTGAGGATTTTTCGGTTCAACGATAAGCCCGGTCTGTTCATGTTGAACCGCCTCTTGGATGCTGCCTACCGAAGTGGTAATCACCGGCAGCGCGCAGAGCATGGCCTGCACCAACGCTTGCGGCACACCTTCATTGGCATAGGAGGGTAGCACAAAAATATCCATCGCCTGCAACCAAGGCAAAACATCGTGCTGATTGCCCGCCATGATGATACGATCATCGAGGTCCCGTTCAGCGATTTGTTTTTTCAAGGCCTCCCGCTGCGGTCCATCGCCGACGATTACCAGCCAAGTATGTTCGTCAGCCAACTTGGCGAACGCCTCGATGAGATAGCAATGCCCTTTCCAACTCCGCAGCGTGGCCACAATGCCGATCAGGAAAACATTTTCGACCAACCCGAGTTTACGGCGCGCCTTCATTCGGTCGCCGGGCACAAAGCGCCCGGTATCTATCCCGGTTGGGATCGAGGTAATCCGCCCGCTGGAATAGCCATTAACGGCGATAAGCTGTTGGCGCAGGGCCTCGCCGGTGGTGACGATGTGACGGCTCGCCTTGGTATACAACCAGCGCGTAGGGGCATTATCGGGTATCGCCGCCGAGATATGTCGGGTACGAATTATCGGCGGCGGATTTCTGAGCAAACACGCAGCGAGGGCAACCAGCCAACTGTCTGTAGAGCTATGGGTATTCACGATGCTGACTCGATGATTTTTTAACCATTGCACTATCGCATAAAGTCCTTGCGGGGACTTGCGCGCTATCGGGAGCGCTACCACAGCGACACCGCGGCTGATGGCCTCGTGATAAATAGTGGATTCGCGCGGGCACAACAAAGTGACTGTATGCCCGCGCGCCAGCATACCCTCGGCCTCTGTAAGGATACGAATCTCCTGGCCGCCCCAACCCAGCGAGGATTCTGTGTGCAGGATGTGCATGCAGGTTTAATTACCTGCTGAGCAGACTTTCGTAAAGCGGCAGTAACTGCTTTCCCATATTCTCCTCGCTGAGCATCTCCGCGACCTTACGTGCCGCGCCGCCGGCGGCACGTCTGTACTCTGATCCAGACATCGTTTCCATGGCCTCCACCCATCCCCCCTTATCCAAGGCATCGCATACCAGGCCGCAGTTATTTTTTTCAATAATCTCAGCGGCGCCGCACTGGGTACTGGTAATGACCGGTAAGCCTGTAGCCAATGCCTCTAACACGACGTTGGGGAAAGGATCGTACAAGGTCGGCAGCACAAAGGCATCGGCGGCTCCGTAGTACGGCCTGACATCCTGCTGCGCCCCGGCAAAATGCACGCGGTCTTTCAGCATCAGGGTTTCGGCCAGGATGATAAAGCGAGGCAGGTTTTTGTCTCTTCCCACCACCAATAAATGTGTAGAGTCAGGTAACTGTGTCATAACCTCAAGTAAAATAGGTATCCCCTTGCGCTCGAAACCGGAACCTACAAAAAGGAATAACATCGCATCAGGAGGGATCGCGTAGTGGGCGCGGATTGAGGAACGGAAACGTTGCAGGTCAGGATGAAACTGAGTACTGTCTACGCCGTTATAGATCACATGCAGCTTGTTCTCGGGGAATGCGAAATAGTGGTTGATCTCCTGCTTGACCCTATACGAATTACAGATCACTGCACGCAATCGGGCGCTGTTGAATAGCCGCTTTTCCGCAAACCGCACATAGTAATGGTACGGATTTAAGGCAAGACGTAACTTTCCCCAACGTCCCAAGGCGCGGCGGCGTTGTTTCAGCCATTCACGATGCACACCATCGCCCGCGCGGTAAATGTCACAGCAGGGGATGCGCTCGTGGGACTGTACCAGATCAAATTTCTGCTTTTTGAGCACCCGGCACACGCTGAATGCAAATCCGGCGTCACGCCATAGACTTCCCAAATAAAAAGGATTGCAGCGCAGCACCGGTTGCGACGATTCCTGACCCCAGGAGCGCGTGACCAGCGACACGTTTACGCCTGCGTTATGCAGTAAAGACATCACCCTCGAAACGAATTGCTCCGCGCCACCGTCTGATTGGTAGCGCTGCCGTACCAGCGCCATACTGAATTTTTTCACGTCTGATCCGAAAGCAGATCCTGCACCGCCTGCAAGACACCGAGAACCGGCAGCGTAGTGAGGCATTCGCTTACCTTTCCGCCTCCGCAGCCGTCCAGGCCACACGGCCGGCAGGAGTGGTCTGAGGCTATCACCCGATGTCTGACTTGCCAGGGACCCCACACCTGTTCACTGCTCGGCCCGAACAAGGCGACGACGGGTGTTTGCATGGCCGCGGCGATGTGCATGGGCACGGAATCCACACCGACGAAGCATTTTGCCCGTGCGGTGAGCGCGGCCAATTGCTTCAGGGTCAATCGGCCGGAAAGATCTATCGCGGGGCGAGTTAGTCTCTCGGTGATGCGGCGCACGGCCGCCATTTCTTTTTCATCAGGCGCCGCCGTGATAACCACCTGCTCACCGGCCTCATGCAGGGCGTTGATCAAGTCGACATAGTAATCGTTCCGCCAGGTCTTGAACGACCAGCGCGAGCTAGGATGAAGGTGAATAAATTTGTTCAGGCCCCGCTGCTTCAGCAACCGGTCAATGAACGCCTCCGCTTCCTGCCCGGGGATCAGGACCAAACGCCGCTCCTCGACGTCTGGATAAATTCCCAGTCTCCGCAAGGCGTCCAGGTGTTGTTCCACGGTGTGGCGCGGCGTCGCCGGCTGGCGATAGAGGTGCGAAAAACTGCTGCGCCACAATGTCCCGCGCCGGTGCGAGAATTCTCCCGCTACGCTGTAACGCGGCGCCAGCAACCGTGTCAGCCATGCCCCACGCGGGTGTTCGGTGAGATGAACGATCAAATCATAGCGTCGGTTTCGCAATTCTTTTAACAAGCTCAACTCGTATTTTATCCGGTTGCCCAAACTCTGTCTTTTCCAGTCCCGGTCTATGGTGAACACGCGCTGTATCGCCGGGTGTAAGGTCAACAGCTCTTGAGTATCCTGATAGACCAGTGCATCCACCTCTACCTGCGGCAGGTGATTTTTGAGCACCGAAAACACCGGCGAGGTCAGCAGGACATCGCCGTGATGACGCAACTTGATCACCAACGCCCGGCGCAAGAGATCCGGATCTATCGCGTCAGCCAAGGAATTCCTCACCGGGAACCTCCCTCACCCTGTAATATAAGGAGTGATGGTATCCCAAACCTTGGCGGGAGAGACAGTCTGATAACACGCCGGTTGCACATCGGCCGCGCCGCGATAGGTACAGATACGCCTGCCGCAGGGGGCACAGACGAACTCGGCGCACAGGTGCGCCTGACCAGACCCAACGGTTCCAGTCAACTCCGGCCGGGTCGCGCCGTAAATAGTCACGGCCGGCGCCGACAGTGACGCCGCCAGGTGGGCGAGACCGGTATCCACACCCACCACGCCACGGGCATGGGCCAGCACAGCGGCCAGCCCTGCGAGATTCATCTTAGGCAACACCGTAACACCTGAACACTGTACGGCGATATGCTGCGCGCGCTGTTGTTCTTCCTCGTTTCCCCACGGCAGATAGACTTTATAGCCCGCCTCCGTGGCGAGACTCGCCAATTGTACCCAATATTCCACTGGCCATTGTTTGCTTGCCCATGCCGTGCCGTGCAGGAAGACCACATATCTCTCATCCGCCGGAATAGGACTGAAGCGGCCGCGCGATATACCATAGTCAGGCGGCGTGACCGGACAGGGATAACCCAGCGCGGCGGCAAATAATTCGCGCACGCGGGCGATGGCGTGTTTATTTTTTCCTATTGAAAACCTGTGCCCATAAGCCAGTGCCGCAAGCGGCTCCCGCGCGGAGTGACGATCCAACCCATAGCGCGGGCCGCGCGCCATGCGAGTAAGCAGCCCACTCTTGATGAGACCTTGGGCATCAATAATTTTATCGTAGGTCTCGACACGCAATTGGCGCTGGAAACGCTGCCACTCGCCGCTCATTACGGCTGTCATCGGGCGTTTGCGCCAACGCCGCAGGGCCACCGGGATCACGCGCGCCACGGCCGGATGCCAGGCGGGAATCTCGGCATAGGTCTCTTCCACCACCCAATCAAAACGGACCTCCGGCATGGCATGCACAGCATCACTCAGCGCAGGCAGGGTATGAATGACATCGCCCAGCGATGAGGTTTTGACGACGAGGATTTTCATATCTCCGTCGCCTCGTCCATTACCCTCAGTACCTGCTCCGGCTTCAGATCGCGCAGGCACTTCAAGTGACCCAGCGGACACTCGCGCTGGAAGCAAGGACTACAGGAAAGTTTCAGCCATTGTATCTTCGCCTGTGTACTGAGCGGCGGCGTAAACCCCGGGTCGGAAGACCCGTAAATCGCTATCAATCTTCGGCCGAGGGCGGCGGCCACATGCATCAGACCGGAATCGTTGGTCACCACCCGGTCGGCCAGTGACAGCAAGTCTATCGCCTCGGCGAGCGTGGTGCGGCCGGCAAGGTCTACGCACTCCATGCCCGCGAGGGCACGCACCTGGGCGGTGATCGCGGCGTCTTTTTCGGAACCGAATAACCAGACCTGCCAGCCTTGCATAAGTTTAGTCCGGGCGATCTCGGCGAAGTATTCCGCCGGCCAACGCTTGGCCGGGCCGTATTCCGCTCCGGGACAAAGCGCCAGCAGCGGCGCGCCGGGAGGCGCAAGATTCAACCGCGTCAAGGCTGTCTCCACGCCGCCCTCGGTCACCGCCAGACGCGGATACGGCAACTCGGCAGGCAGAGGATCACCGTCCTCCATGCCCAGCGCGACGAAACGTTGCACCGTCATCGGCAATCGGGTCTTGTCGAGGCGACGGACATCATTGAGTAAGCCCCAGCGCCACTCACCGACATAGCCGGTGCGCACGGAGATCTTCGCCCAAAAGGGGATCAATGCGGACTTGAGGGAATTAGGTAACACGATCGCCTGGTCATAGCCGCGATCGCGCAGGTTACGTGCAAACCGGTAACGCGCCGCGAGTTTCAACTGCCCATGCTTGAAGGGTAGGTCCAGCGCCTCGTGCACCTCCGGCATGCGGTGGAGCAGCGGCAAGGTCCAGAAGGGGGCAAGGACATCAATCTGCGCGCTCGGATGACGCTGCTTAATAAGCCTGAACAGACTCTGCGCCATCACCATGTCGCCTATCCAGGAAGCACCGACGACCAGGATTTTTTTTCTGTTCACCGCTGCAGAGTAACTAAGAACTTATCCATAAATAATTTACCGCAGAGGACGCAGAGTAATACCCTCAAGAAGGGTTTTTTCTCCTCCGCGCCCTCCGTGGTGAAGCCTTTTCATCGCAAGAGACACAGGGGAACTATTTATGGGCACCTCTAAAAATGCGTCCCTTATGAATATGTTCTAAGCCTTATGCCAGATTAGCTTTTGAGGACATAATCCGCACCACAGTATGGACACTTCGCTTTACCGGTAGCTTCAATCGGCAGATACACGCGCGGATGGGAGTTCCACAGACTCATGCTGTCCATAGGGCAGTTCAAAGGTAAATCAGCGCGCGTCACGTGATAGAGATTTTGCGCATTGGGCTCGACGTATTTCTTTTGCGAGGAGTTATGTTTTTCAGCCACGGCTCTCTCTACCCACTCAGGAGCCACAAAGTAAGGATACACCGCCGACCGGGTGTCTCCTGAGTAAAAACCCTGTTAACTCTACCCCCACCCTGTCCCGCCCCCTGAACAGGGGGCGGGAACGGGTCGGAGAGTGTAGACTTAATGATGAACTCATTAGTAATTACACAAGGTCAGCCACTCGGGGTACTGACTGCGCCGCCCGTGCACCTGGTCGAAATATAACGATTGCAGGCGTGTGGTGATCGGTCCGCGCGTACCGTCGCCGATGCTGCGGCCGTCCAGTTCGCGGATCGGCGTGACTTCCGCCGCGGTGCCGGTGAAGAAGGCCTCGTCGGCGATATACACCTCGTCGCGAGTGATGCGCTTTTCGCGCACCTCGACGCCGATCTCTGCGGCGAGCTTGAAGATCGTGTCGCGGGTGATGCCGTCCAGCGCCGAAGTCAGTTCCGGCGTGTAAAGCACACCGTCGCGCACGATAAAGATGTTCTCGCCACTCCCTTCCGCCACATAGCCATCCACGTCGAGCAGCAGCGCCTCGTCCACACCGCAGGAAAGCGCCTCGCGCAGCGCCATCATCGAGTTCATGTAATTGCCGTTGGCCTTGGCCTTGCACATGGTGATGTTGACATGATGGCGCGTGAACGATGAGGTCTTGACGCGTATGCCCTTCTCCACGCCCTCCTCGCCCATATACGAACCCCACAACCAGGCCGCGACGATGGCGTGCACCTTGAGGTTATCGGCGCGCAGCCCCATGCCCTCCGATCCGTAGAAACACATGGGACGAATATAGACCGACTTGGAACCCGACAACTCCAAACTGTTTTCGCGCACCGCGACACGGCATGCCTCGCTCAGCGTGCGCTTATCGTAAGGCATGTCCATGCCCAGGATGTGCGCGGAGCGGAATAAACGATCCATGTGCGCATCGAGACGGAAGATGGCTGTGCCTTTTTCCGTTTTATACGCGCGGACGCCTTCGAACACTCCCATGCCGTAATGCAGCGTATGCGTCAGCACATGCACCTTGGCATCGCGCCAGGGCGCCAGCTTCCCGTCGAACCAGATGACGCCGTCGCGGTCATCCATTGTTGTCATGCAAAGTTCTCCTTTAATCTTGTCGTAGGGCCGAATTCATTCGGCCGAATGCGAATTTGTCGCACCTACCTCCCCATTAACTCATGCCAGATCCGCACCACCGCTGCCCGATAATCCCGAAACTCGGTGTCGGACACGAGCGCCGCTTCATCCTGCAAGGCTGCGCGATGCAATGAGGCACGATAAGCACGGTAGGCGTCACTTAATACTTGCACATCCGGCGCGCTCATTAACTCCGCCGCAGCGAAGCCCTGCAGCAGGCGGATGTTGTCGGTCCAGACCAACAGTGCAGGGTGTCGGTGAGCTGCTAGTAAAACTGTGTATTGAACCATAAATTCGATGTCCGCGATACCTCCCCTGCCCTGCTTGAGGTCGAACTGCCCCTCCACCGGCCGGCCGAGTTCGGCGTACATCCGCTCCCTCATGTCAGACACCTCGGTACGCAGCGCCGCCGGGTCGCGCTTGCGCCCCAGGATATCGGTGCGCAGCCGTTCAAACTGCGCGGCTATGGCCCCCTTGTCCGGGCCGATTTCCGCCACCACACGGGCACGCACCAACGCCTGATGTTCCCACGTCCAGGCTTGGCCCTGTTGATAGTCGGCGAAGGCGGCGACGCTGCTCACGAGCAGGCCGGAGGCGCCGCTCGGTCGCAGCCGCACATCCACGTCATAGAGCACGCCGCCGGGCGTAGAGGCATTGAGTATGTGGATGACACGCTGCGCCAGCCGCGCAAAATACACGCTGTTGTCAATGCTTTTGGTCCCCGTGGTGCGCTGCTCATCGCCCTGGCTATCGTGTAAAAACACCAGGTCCAGATCGGAGCCGTAGCCCAACTCGATCCCGCCGAGTTTTCCATAACCGACGATGGCAAAGCCGGGTTCGTGAGGCTTGCCTTCGATACTGCACCGCGGCGTACCATGCCTCGCCGCCAAATAGTTCCATGCCAGATTCAACACCTGTTGTAACGCCACCTCGGCGAGCCAGGTGAGATGATCGCTCACCTTCATCAGCGGCAGCTCACCCGCGGTATCGGCCGCGGCGATGTGCAACACCTGCACCTGCTTGAAATGGCGCAACGCCTCCATCTGCTGCTCCAGGTCGTCTTCCGGGATAGAAGATAAAATCCGGCGCAGTTCTTCTTCCATGCCCGCCTTGTCCAACACGGCGTACAGAGTGCGCGTATCCAACAACTCATCGAGCAACAACGGGTGACGGGTCAGCAAGGCACTGATCCAGGGACTCGCGGAGCACAGCTTCACGAGCTGCGACAAGGCCATCGGATTTTCGATCAACAAGGAAAGGTAGGTGCTGCGCTGTGCGATAGCCTCGATGAGACGTACCACGCGCAGCAGCGTAACATCAGGGCCGGCGCCCAATCCCGCCGCCGCAATCAACAGAGGCATGAGTGTGTCCATGCGGGCGCGGCCACGCTCACTGAGCACGCGGTAGCCATATCCCTCACGTAACTCGGTGAGCCAACGCAGGACGTCATCGGCCTGCGCAAAACCCATCGAGGTGAGCAGCTCCCGAGAACGCCCTTCCTCCAGCGACCCCAGCCAGAGACCGGTCAAGTCCGGCCGGTTCGCGTCAACTGATTGCTCGGCCTGGGGCGCGGTGAACACTTGCTCAAAATGGCTTTGCACGCGTCTGCGGTGCATATCTAAAGCGTGCTCAAAAACCTCCCGATTGTCATAGCCCATCGAGTAGGCCAGGCGCAGCCGCCCGGCCTCGTCCGCCGGCAGGCTGTGGGTCTGCTCGTCGGCGGCCTCTTGCAGACGGTTTTCCACTTGGCGCAGAAAGACATAACTCTCCGCGAGTTCGCGTGCCACGTAATCGGGCAGATACCCGGTCGCGCTGAGAGTCTCTAAAATAGGCAGCAGTTCGGGCCGCTGCAGCCTGGCGTCCCGCCCGCCGCGGATGAGTTGGAAGACCTGTCCGATAAATTCGACCTCACGTATTCCGCCCCGGCCCAGCTTGATATTACCCTCCATGCCCTTGCGCCGGATCTCTTGCGCAATCAACGCCTTCATGTCGCGCAGGGACTCGAAGGCGCCGAAGTCCAGGTAGCGGCGATAGACGAACGGCTTTAGCGTCCGCATCAGGCGCGACCCCGCCACGCGGTCGCCCGCCACGACGCGCGCCTTGATAAAGGCATAGCGTTCCCACTCGCGCCCGTGGGTCTGGTAATAATCCTCCATCGCCTCAAAACTCAGGGCCAGCGGACCGCTCTCGCCGAACGGACGCAACCGGCTGTCTACCCGGAACACCAAGCCCTCGCCGGTCGGCGTATCAAGCCCCGCGATCAGGCGCTGCGCCAGCCTGACGAAATATTCCTCATTACTGACACGACGCCGGCGGCCGAGCGTCTCACCTTCATCGGGGTAGGCGAAGACCAGATCAATATCCGATGAAAAATTCAGTTCACCCCCGCCCAGCTTTCCCATCCCGATGACCACCAGCGACTGCGGCTCGCCGCTTCCGCTGCAGGGCCAACCCAGTTCAGCCGCCTGCCAGGCATGCAGCGCGTCCAGCGCCGATTCGACACAGGCCTCCGCAAACAGCGAGAGGTCTCGCAGGGTCTCGTCCAACTTGGCCCAGCCGGCCAGGTCGCGCCAGGCGATACGCACCATCTCGCGCCGCCGCACCTGCCGCAGGACCACCCCCAGTTCGCGCTCATCTGCGCTTGTGCCCAGTACACTTTGCAGTTGCCGCCGATAGGTATGGGGCGAATACTCCCTCAGCAGGTCACCGCTATGCAGGAGGTCAGCCAGGAGCGTCGGGGAATGGATACAGCTTTGCGCCACAAATTCACTGCATGCCCACACCCGATGCAAGACCTTCAAAAAATCGGGATGAGCAGGGATGGCTACACCACTTTCTGTGGCGGCCTCCACAAAGGTCTGCCAATAGATGGCGACGTGCTCGCTTAGCGCAGAGGGTAAGGCTTCTAGTACATTTTTTGAAAGAAACATCTTAAAGAACCCAAAGCGATAGAACGAGAATTTTGATCCGAGGCAAGGCGCAGCGCAGTCGAGCACCGGTCGCTCCTGCGCGTCCTGCGCTCGCGACATTCGTACCTCCGTGTACAGCACAGCATACAGAGAAGTATGTGAGGAGCGCAGACAAGCTGCAACACAGCATCGGATCAAAAGGCGAAGTTATATAGCAAAAAAAAGCCCCATCTGTCGCCAGATGGGGCTCAGCACCCTATACAGGAGCTTGGTTTGTTTACATCATGCCCATGCCGCCGTGGTCAACCATATCCTTCGGTTCACCCTTGTCGCTAGGCAACTCGGCGATCATGGCCTCAGTGGTAAGCATCAAGCCGGCCACCGATGAAGCGTTCTGCAGCGCGGTACGCGTCACCTTGGTCGGGTCAATCACACCCATGGCCACCATGTCGCCGTACTCGCCGCTCGCCGCGTTGTAACCGAAATTGCCGTCGCCCTCGGCCACCTTGGCCAGCACCACGGAGCTTTCGACGCCGGCGTTTTCCACGATCTGGCGCAGCGGCTCTTCCATCGCGCGGCGCGCGATAGTGATGCCGACATTCTGGTCTTCGTTATCGCCCTTGAGCTTGTCAACCGCCTTCAGCGCGCGCACCAGGGCCACACCGCCGCCCGGCACCACACCTTCCTCAACGGCCGCACGAGTCGCATGCAGGGCGTCTTCCACGCGCGCCTTCTTTTCCTTCATCTCGATCTCGCTGCCGGCGCCGACCTTGATGACGGCCACACCGCCCGCCAGTTTGGCTACGCGTTCTTGCAGTTTTTCCTTGTCGTAGTCGGTGGTCGCCTCTTCGATCTGATTACGGATCAGCTTGATGCGGTCCTGGATATCCTTGGCATTACCGGCGCCGTCAATGATGGTGCAGTATTCCTTGGTCACGTTGACGCGCTTCGCGGAACCCAAATCGCCGATGCCGGCCTTCTCCAGCGTCAAGCCCAGCTCCTCGGCAATCAGATTCGCGCCGGTGAGCACAGCGATATCCGACTCCATGGCTTTGCGGCGCTCGCCGAAACCGGGCGCCTTCACCGCGCAGCACTTCACCACGCCACGCAGGTTGTTCACCACCAATGTGGCGAGCGCTTCGCCTTCCACGTCCTCGGCGACGATCAGCAGGGGGCGGCCGGCCTTGGCGACGCCTTCCAGCACCGGCAACATCTCGCGGATGTTGGAGATCTTCTTGTCGTAGATCAGAATCAGCGGGTTTTCGAGGTCGCAGCTCATGAGCTGCTGGTTGTTGACGAAATAGGGAGAGAGATAACCGCGGTCGAACTGCATACCTTCAACGACATCCAGCTCATTTTCAAAGCCGGAGGCCTCTTCCACGGTGATGACGCCTTCCTTCCCGACCTTGGACATGGCCTTGGCGATGATGTCGCCGATGTCCTTGTCAGCATTGGCGGAGATAGTGCCGACCTGGGCGATCGCCTTATCGTCGGTGCAGGGCTTGGACATCTTCTTCAGCGCCTCGACGGCGGCGGTGACGGCCTTGTCTATGCCGCGCTTCAGGTCCATCGGGTTCATCCCGGCGGCCACGGCCTTCAGGCCCTCCTTGAGGATGGATTGCGCCAATACGGTGGCGGTCGTCGTGCCATCGCCGGCCACGTCGGAGGTCTTGGAAGCGACCTCTTTCACCATCTGGGCGCCCATGTTCTCAAACTTGTCCTTCAGCTCGATGCCCTTGGCCACGGACACGCCGTCCTTGGTGACGGTGGGTGCGCCGCCATAGCTCGAATCTATCACCACGTTCCGGCCACGCGGCCCGAGGGTAACCTTCACGGCATCGGCCAAAATATTAACGCCCTTGGCCATGCGGCTACGCGCGTCATATCCAAATTTTACGTCTTTTGCTGCCATAGCGAATTCCTCTTGATTAGAAAGTTAATGGATCCAGGCCTGTCAGGACTTACTGGATGACACCCATGATGTCGTCTTCGCGCATCATGAGCAGTTCCTTGCTGCCGGGCACCTCGGTGCCGGCGTATTTGCCAAACAGGACCTTGTCACCGGCCTTTACATCCAGCGGGTGCACGCTCCCGTTATCGAGAATCTTGCCCTTGCCCACGGCGACTACCTCACCGCGGCTGGGCTTCTCGGCGACGTTATCAGGGATCACGATACCACCGGCAGTGGTACGCTCTTCTTCCAGCCGGCGTATCAGCACGCGATCATGCAACGGACGAATATTCATTGTCTTCTATCTCCTTACAAAGCAAAAAAGGGGTTAATATCTGTGCGTGTGGCTCTCTATAATACAATAGATGGGGGTTATTAGCACTCATCTACATCGAGTGCTAATAATGATAGCGGCAAATACCGGAGAGTCAAGATGTTGTTTATAAAAAATATATAAAACAACATGTTAGCATTGTATTGTGATTTGTTTTGAGCGCGACCAGGGCGGTAACCAGGAATACCTGCATAGACGGCTAAGTCGGGAGTAGGTATCCTAGCCCTCCCTTGCCCTCATCCCCACCCCTTCTCCCAGGGGGAGAAGGGGGCGAGCCGAGGCGCTGCGCGCAACTTGTTCTTTACTTGCGCCCTTAGCTCAGTTGGATAGAGCGTTGGGTTCCGATCCCAAAGGTCAGAGGTTCGAATCCTCTAGGGCGCGCCAATTATTTATTCTCTCCGCTGGTCATGATAATTTCGCCTGTTCCAGACCATCGCCCGCCTTCGGCGCAGAAGGCGCCGCAGGTCCGCGCTTGATGTGCCGTAACAGCCACTGCACCATGTCGTCTACATAGGTGAACAGCACCGGAATGATGAGCAGGCTCAGGAAGGTGGAGGTAATCAGCCCGCCGATCACGACGATGGCCATCGGGGCACGGAAGCTCGGATCAACGCCGATACCCAGCGCAATGGGCAGCATGCCCGCACCCATGGCGATGGTGGTCATCACGATGGGTCGTGCGCGTTTGTGGCAGGCATCGAGCAGCGCTTCTCCGCGCGTCAGGCCACGGTCACGTCGCGCCGTGATGGCGTACTCCACCAGTAGAATTGAGTTCTTGGTGGCAATGCCCATCAGCATAATCAAACCGATCATGGACGGCATTGAGATGGCAGTCTGAGTGATGAACAGTGCAAGGAAAGCGCCGGGGATCGAGAGCACCAGCGCTGCCAGAATCGTCACGGGCTGCACGAAGTCCTTGAATAGCAGCACCAGTACGATGTAGATACACAGCACGCCAGTGAGCATGGCCAGACCAAAGCTCGAAAACAGATCAGCCATTGCCTCGGCATCGCCTACGCTAGTCTGAATCACGCCAGCAGGCAGATTCCGCAGGCTGGGCAGCGCAAGCGCCTGCCTCTCCACGCTGCCCAGCGGCTGCTGGTTCAGCTCAATCTCGAAGTTGATGTTGCGCAGCCGGTCGTAACGGTCAATCTCGGCCGGCCCGCTGTCAATGGCCAGTGTGGCTACGTTGCCGAGCATCACCGGACCGCGCGCGCCCGGCACGGCCAGGCGTGACAGCAGATCGAGATCGGTGCGTGCATCGGCTTTGAGCTTCACCACCACCGGCACCTGGCGTTGCGACAGATTGAGCTTGGCCAGACTCTGATCGTAATCACCAGATGTCGCAATGCGCAACGTGTCAGCGATGGCCGCAGACGTCACACCAAGGTCGGCGGCGCGCGCAAAATCAGGTCGCACCATCAGTTCGGGCCGCACCAGGCTGGAGGTGGAGGTCACGTTGCCGATGCCGGGAATGGTGCGCAGATCACGTTCCACCCGGCGCGCGTAGTCGGTGAGCACGCGCCCGTCTTCTCCAGCCAGTACCAGCACATACTTCTCGTTTGAGCCGCCTAAGCCCACCTTGATACGTGCGCCGGGCAGCACGCTCACCGCTTCGCGCAACTGCGATTCAATGGTTTGTTTGCTTAAGCCCCGGCGCTCGCCGCGCGGCGTCATGTTGATGGTGAGGGTGGCCTTGCGCACCTCGACCGCACCGCCGGGCGCGAACGGATCGCCGCCGGTGTTGCCGCCGCCTATGGCCGTGTACACCAGCTTCACATGCGGGTTCTGCTGCACGATCTCGCGCGCCTGTTCTGCCGCCGCATAAGTCTGCGTGAAAGTGCTGCCCGGCGGTAAAGAAATGATCACCTGCGTTTGCGACAGGTCGTCGGGCGGGATGAAGCCGGTAGGCAGCAACGGCACCAGCGCGAACGAGCCCACCAAGAAGCCGACCGCGGCCAGCGTGGTGAGCACGCGGTGTTTCAGGCACCACCGGGCCCAGCGCATGTATAGCGCCATCCAGCTCGGCTCGCGGTATTCGCGCTTCGGCGCCTTGAGGATGTAGGCCGCCATCATCGGCGTCAGCATGCGCGCGACCACCAGCGAGAAGAACACGGCGATGGCTGCCGTCCAGCCGAACTGCACAAAGAACTTACCCGGCACGCCACTCATGAACGCGGTGGGTAGAAACACGGCAATCAGCGTGAAGGTGGTGGCAATGACCGCAAGACCAATCTCGTCGGCCGCCTCCATCGCCGCTTGGAACGGCGTCTTGCCCATGCGCAGGTGACGCATGATGTTTTCGATCTCGACGATGGCGTCGTCCACCAGAATGCCCACCACCAGCGACAACGACAGCAGCGTGACCACGTTGATGGTGAAGCCGAACAGGTGCATGAGCGCGAACGTCGGGATCGCCGACAACGGCAGTGCGATGGCGGCCACCAGAGTGGCGCGCCAGTCGCGCAGGAAGAGCCACACCACGATCACCGCGAGGATGGCGCCCTCGTACAGCAGCAACATCGAGCCGTTGTAGTTTTCCTGCACCGGGTCTACGAAGTTGAACGCTTCCGTTACAACGACATCGAGGTGCGCGGCTTTGAGCTTTTCCAGCTCCTTGCGCACGCCGGCCGCCACGTCCACCTCACCGGCGCCGCGGCTGCGCGTGACTTCGAAACCGACCACCGGCTGGCCATTGAGCAGCGCCGCAGAGCGCTGCTCTGCCACCGTGTCCGTCACCAGCGCCACCTGGTTGAGGCGAATGCGACGGCCATCGGACAACGCGATTTCCATGCGCGCCAGTTCTTCAGCCGACTGTACGGTAGCGATAGTGCGCACCGACTGTTCGGCGCCGCCCACGTCGGTGCGGCCGCCCGAGGCCTCTTGCTGTATCTGGCGCAACTGACGTGAAATATCGGCTGCCGTGGCATTGAGCGCCTGCAACCGCGCCGGGTCAAGCTCGACACGCACTTCACGCGTCACACCCCCCACCCGCGCGACCGCGCCCACACCGCGCACGTGGAGCATGGATTTAGTAATGGTGTTGTCTACAAACCAGCTCAGGGCTTCATCGTCCATGCGGCTGGAAGCCACGGTGTAGGTAAGGATTGGCGCGCCCGACAATTCCATTTTCGAGATGATCGGGTCGCGCAGGTCACCTGGCAGATCGGAGCGCACGCGGGTGACGGCGTCGCGCACGTCATCCAATGCCTGCTGGGTGGGTTTTTCCAGCCGGAACTCCACCGTGATGATGGCGGCGCCGTCCTGCACCTTGGTGTAAATGTGCTTCACGCCTTGCAGCGTGGCGATCGAATTTTCAATCTTGCGCGCGACCTCGGTTTCGAGTTGCACGGGAGAGGCGCCCGGCAGCGACGCTGTCACCGTCACGGTGGGCAGGTCTATGTCGGGGAAGTTCTGGATTTTCATCGCCCGAAAGCTCATCAGGCCCACCAACGTGAGCATAATGAACAACAGGATCGCCGGAATCGGATTGCGGATTGACCAGGCGGAAACGTTCATTTTTAGAGGCGCCCTTATCTCTGTTACTGAGTTGCCGTGGTAATGCTGGACGCTGCTGACTTTACCGCCGCCGCCTCGACCACTCGCACCCTGTCACCATCGGCCAGAAAGCCGCCACCGGCGGCAACCACGTGCGCCAAGACATCGAGTCCACTGATGATCTCGATGCGGTCACCCACACGGCGTCCAACTGTAACCTTGACCTCAGCGACCTTCGAGTCGGGGCCGACACGGAAGACATAGCTGAAGCCGTCACGCAGTAACACCGCACTTTGCGGCAGCGTCAGCCCCTGACCGCTGCCGACCTCGAATTCGCCGCGTGCGAACATGCCTGCCTTGGCCGCACCTGGTGTCGGTAAGTCAACATATACCAAGCCGTTGCGGGTCTGCACTTCGACGGTCGGCGCCACCATGCGCACTATACCCTTGATAGGGGTCACATTAGCGGGCCTGACGATCACGCTCATGCCGGGTTTCAACGACGCGAGTTCGGCGGATGAAACTTCAGCACGCCACTCAAGCCGGCTCTGACGGATCATGCGAAACAGCTCCTGCCCACTCGGCAGGACGGCGCCCACCGTGGCGCTGCGTGCCGAGATTACACCATCGTCAGGCGCCAGCACTTGCGTTTGCTGCAAGCGTAGCTGTTGCACCTTGATCGCCGCGCGCTGCGCCTCTAGCCGCGCCTGGGCGGTACGCTCGGCGGTGAGGTACTGGTTGATCTGCTGCGCACTCAGGGCGTCCCTGGTTTGAAGATTGCGCGCACGCTGTCCATTCGCGGCTGCCTCGGCCAACGCGGCCTCGGCCTCGGCAAGAGCGGCGCGCACTTGCGCCAGGTCGGCCTCCATCGTGTCGGACGCGAAGGTGGCCAGCACCTGACCGCGTTGGACAACGTCGCCCACATTGACACGCACCTCGTCCAGTCGCAAGCCATTGGTCTCGGTGCCGATGCTGGCCTCTTGCCACGCCGCGATATTGCCGTTGGCGCTAATCGTCACAGGCAGATTCGTGTCTTGCGGTTGCGTGGTGGTCACTGTCAGCGCCGGCTTGATGGCCGCTACCGGCGCAGGCTTTTTGTCATCGCTTGTGCGCATGCCGAACGTCACAAAGACAATACCGAACAAGCCCGCTGTGATCAGCGTAAAGAGAAGACGTTTGCGATTCATGTCTTTGAGAGTTTCTTGGTATTAGTTACTCATAAGTCAGTAATTAAGACTACACTTCATGCTACGTCTCCGCCCCCTATTGAGGGGGCGGGACAGGGTGGGGGTAGAGTAAACAGGGTTTTTACTCAGGAGTCACATTATAACGTTGTAGCCTTGTTTTCTGACTCC
>JACPZD010000039.1 GCA_016195665.1 Gammaproteobacteria bacterium
CGATCAGGGCATAGGCGCCGGCCACCCCGGTCTTGCGCTCGATCTTGAAGCCGCTTTCATTGTTGCTGTTGTCCGTCCAACTTAGGTTGATCGGCCCGCTGGGAGAGGCGCTGGCAGCAAGATTGCTGGGGGCCGCGGGCACAGTCACGGGGGTGCTAACCCCATACGCCTCGAGTTCAACGATGCGGCTCCAGTCCTTGGACGCTGAGTTGTTGACAAGCACCCGGATTTTGCCGGTGCTGATGCTTGCAAAGGTGAATTGCCGCCAGACTTGATTGTTGCCGGTGACCGAACCCCCGGGAATAGCCGCCCAGGCAGAGCCGTTCCAGTATTGAACGTCGAAGGTGGTGATGCCGTAGAGGCTGAAGCTCATCGCCTGACTCGGTTCAACCGGACTCTGAGCGTTGTCCTGGACGGTGATCACATCGATCTCGCTGATTGATTTGAGGCCGTTGAAATCGATCTCTACCCAGTCGGGATAAACCTTATAAGTCGCATCATTCCAGCCTCCGCCCGCACCCCAGTTGGCTCCGGTGCGATCCCCGTTGTTGATCGCCTGCACAGGATAGCCACTCGAATAGGTACTTGAAGCCGAAGCAACTCCCCCATTGGCGGCGAGGGCCACGTTGATCGAAGCCGTCGCAGCGGTGGCGGCGCTCGCTTCGTTGGAATAGGCCGAGTCACCCGAGGCATTGGTGGCGCTGATGCGATAGTAGTACGTGGTGGAAACGGCCAGCCCGCTGTCTACATAGCTCAGCGCATTGGCCGCGGTGGTGGCGATCAGGGCATAGGCGCCGGCCACCCCGGTCTTGCGCTCGATCTTGAAGCCGCTTTCATTGTTGCTGTTGTCCGTCCAACTTAGGTTGATCGGCCCGCTGGGAGAGGCGCTGGCAGCAAGATTGCTGGGGGCCGCGGGCAACATTGGCGAGAATATTGGTGACAAGTTGTGAGGTGCTTAGTGAGCATCGGGAAAGGATTAAGGCCGCTGCTCCCGATACATGCGGCGTCGCCATCGAGGTGCCACTCATATAGCCGTACCGGTTTCCCTGGATTGTCGACAGAATACTCACACCCGGCGCACCAAGATCCACGGTCAGTGCCCCGTAATTGGAAAATGACGCTCGATTGTCGTTGATGTCGGTCGCCGCGACGGCAATGACATTGTTGGCCTGGTAGCTCGCCGGATATGCCGGAGTCGTATCGTTGTTCGTTCCCGAGTTGCCGGCAGCCGCGACGAACAGCATGTCCGCCGCGTTGGCGCGATTGATCTCGTTTAGCAGCGCCTGCGAAAAGCCGTCGCCGCCCCAACTGTTTGATAAAACCCGGACGTTTGCGCCAGTCGGCGCAAATGCGTTCTTCGCCTGAATCGCAAATTCGATTGCGTCAATCGCGTCGGAAATCGTGCCGCTGCCCGTAGAATCGAGGAACTTCACTGCCATGATGCGCGCAACTCTGTTGACGCCAACCACACCTATGCCGTTGTTTCCAACCGCTCCTACGGTGCCGGTGACATGAGTACCGTGATTATTGTCGTCAGCCGGATCGCAGGTGCGAATGATCGCATTGAAGCCATGAGTGCCGGCCGCACAGGTTATCGTCACGCCGCCAATGCTGACGCTGAACGACGTCGGCGCCGACCACATGTTGGCAGAGATATCCGGGTGACTGTAGTCGGTCCCCGTATCGACGACCGCAACGACGTTGGCCGCGGAGCCGACCGAAATATCCCAGGCCGGGACAGCGCTGATGTCGGCGCCGAGAGTGGTGGTATTCCGAAGCCCCCATAGACTGGGGAAGCTCGGATCGTTGGGGATATCGAAGAGATGGACGATGTAGTTCGGTTCCACAAAAACAACATCGGGACGCGACCTAAGGCTCTTGATGAGGGCGTCAACTTTCTTGCTGCGCGAACGCAAACGATGAACCTCGCCATCCCCTATTCTTTCACTCACCTCGATATCTTCGGTCTGCTTGACGCTGTCGTCCGGTTCGTTACGCGGAGTCGCAAATTTTACGAGAACTTCGTTGGCCGCGACCTCGCGGCCGTTGTGAAAATCGATCTTATCCTGGGCGTAAGTTGTCCCAGCGATCAATGACGCAATCAGTAGAAACGCGAATGTTCGAAGCACGGAGGTAAGTTTCATTTAAAGGTCGTGATGCAAGTCGTAACGTTCAAGCTGCCACTGAGAACTTGGCATGCGCAACTCCTAAACCGGGAACTAATTTTTGAATTTTATCAGAATGTTAGTAACATGTGCAAAATGCGCATTGTCGAGGGGTGTTGAGTGAGGTCAGGCACCCGGCTCTCGGTTTTCGCGGCCAAAGCCGCTCCTGCAAAAGCGTTCGAGGCTGAGTCAGCTTCTGGTGCTGTCGTCCAGGGCCGTCTGCTTAAGGCTGGTGAGTTGCTCCTGCTCGTATTCCTTGGTGACGTGGCTGACTTCGATGATGGACATTTTAATTCAGTAATTAGCAGTTAGCGGTTAGTCACACGGGCGCGTTATACGCACCGTTTTGTGTGGCATGGAATGCACCCTACTTGGCTCCCTATAATCCTTCCCTGGACGTGTCACTGCCATTTCTCCTTCATATCCTCGTTCCGATACTCAGGCCACACTTCGTCTTCTAAACCACGCAACGCCGCAGCCACGGATAGCTCAGACCAGCCAGCGTTTTCTTTTTGAAGTTTATGCACCAAGTACTCGACAAAATCGAGCACTTCTCTCTGCACCGTTTCGGGTATGGCTCTTGCTTCCTCATAAATGCGATCGACCGTCTTCATACCATACCTCCACTATTCTCAAGTCAAATGGTCAGACACCAATTCTCGGTTCTTATAGCGATTAGTTATTAATGAATAGGGGGTAGTTTAAAGGGTATGGCGGATAGTGCATAGCGCTTAGTCGGTGGCGTGTAGGCCATACGTTGCCGGTCATTTGAGTTTTTTGATGGTCGGGCTCTGTGTTATAAATATCTTCCAAGACTGATGGGATCTTAAAATGAGATAAACGAGCATTCATAGTTTTCTCGGCTGACCCAAGGGATGCACCTGGACACCCTGCGTAATAGCGAGCGGCATCTTCGTCCTCGACTAAGGTGTTGCTAATGATCGGTCAGGCGTGAGAAGGTTTTGGCGCCTTCTTGATTTTGATTTCGACAACCTTGCCAACCGCCCTGGCCGCTTTGATGAGCGTATCCAGTTGGATCGACGTGTTGTTGGGATCCAACACCCGGTCGAGTTGAGATCGACTCGTTTCCATTTTTTGCGCCATGTCGACCTTGGTCAGCTTAGCCGCTTGCATGCTGTCTTCGAGCTGCTCGGACAGCACGTGCTTGAGCGCCTTGGCTTGCACTTCTTCATAGACGCCCTCTTCTTTTAATAAAGTCGTCAAAGTCAGAACCGGTATAAGGGTTACGTTTCGCCACGATGCCACTCCTTTAAACGTTTTTCCGCCAGATCTATGTCCTTCGTCGGGATCTGCTGCGTTTGCAGACTAATCATGTTAATCCCAAAGCGGTTTTTACACCTTTCTCGACAGTTGCCAGAGAGCGGGCCGACAGCATACCCAGTCTCTGCTTTAAGAGGCCCTTGTATACGGCTGTTACCGTCTCACACTTGACGTAACTTGCCTTGTCCAGGAATGGTTCTGAAATATGCGGGCGCAACGGTGCGGGTTTTCCGGTAATAGGCACTACGATGACATCAGGGTGCAGATCATTGATAGGGTTAATGGATAAAATCACGGCGGGCCGCGGTTTCGGGTACTCAGGCCGTTGCACTACCCATATCTCGCCACGCTTCATGTATCGGCGCCTGGTGGAGCGTTGTTACCCAGATCACGCCAGAAGGCAAACTCTTGTTCCTCTTGCTCCCGCTCCTTGACGCTCAGGCGGGAATAGTAGCTGGAAAGTTCATTTCGGATTGCCCCCTCTTCGGCGAAGTGCTTCAGGCGGCGTAACGCCTCCTCCACTTTGGCGCTGCGATTCTTGCCGGGCATAGCGCTTTCGGCAAAACGCAAGAGGTCTTCGTCTATAGTAAGACTAACCTTACTTTTCATTGCATCATCCAAAGGTAGGATATTAGGAAAGACAAGAGGAGGATAACCTTCTCATAACGATCTGTCAAACTGTGGGTTCAGGGCATTTCATGTCGCTTTTCTCCCCCGTAAACAGATTAAGAGATGACCACGAGATGCTCAGGCAATGCCCTGCCAACGGCATCAAGGGGAATACCCCGATCCAGGGTGACAAAACGCCCGCCTTGCTGGACGGCGAGCGCCAACAGATAGGCATCGGTTACATGCCGAGAACTCAGAATCCGCTCCCACATCAGGTATCCAGATTGCAACAAGCTGATGGAGTCAGCCCAGAATGCGTGAGACGGGTGCTGGGCCGCTTCTGCAAGTCGCTTGGCCACTGCTGCGGCGGGAACCGGATTGGGATAACCCGGCTGAGAAAGGATACGGATACATCCGTTTTGAGTGATTGGGCTCGAAGCCCAACCTTCATCAATATGGCCGGCAAGCCAATCTGTTACAAGATCATGATGCAGGTGACTGCCGTCAAGCAACGCGATCAGGACGTTAACGTCCAACAAGGCACGCACTACAGGCCTTCAGCTTCCCGCAGGCGATTGACCGCATCGTTCGTTACGACAGCCTTACCCGCCCGGAAAGGGCGAAACCCCGCGACAGTTTGAGCTCCCGAACCTGCATCTTCCGGGGCCGTGGATTGCCCGGCCTGACCGGTCAGCGCCTTCCGCAGCATCTGAGACACCACTTGCCCAGCCGACAAATTCTGACGCCTGGCGAGCTCCTTCACCGCCACCAGAACGTCTTCATCGATATCCAGTGTTGTTCTCATTTCATGTCTCCTTAAATTGATGTCATGATGCGATGATTCTATAACATCAATCGCCAAAACACAATAAAATAGCGAATAGGGGATAGCGATTAGTTAATGGCGGGTAGCGGGTAGTTTAAAGGGCATAACGTATTCCTTAGTTCCTCGCATGTGGCCTTCCGCGATGTTTGACGGCATCAATACCGCGCTACGCCGCATCTGGCTGTCAGTCCGTAAAGCTCCGCCGGGGGAAAAGAACCCGTCAATTCATAGACCGCGAGTACGAGCTGGTAAGCCTTTTGATGCGCGATCAGCTCTTTGTAGCTTTGCACCATTGCTCTTATCCAATGCCCAATCGCTATCCCCTAATCCCTGCCTTTCCCTGCCGTCAAATCACGTCCGCGAAATACGATTCGGCGCGTTTGAAATACAGATAGCTGAATGGCAACAGTGCCAGTGTGAGCGCCAGGCCGGGCAGGAGGGCGCCGGCATCCGGCGGGAGGCCGCGCAGGGAGATGTTCTGGAAGGCGTCGATCAGCCCGGCCAGGGGGTTGAGGGTGAACAGGGTATAGAGCGTGTTGGACCATTCGCCGGCGGCTTGTTGTACCAGTAACTTGTCCTTGACCAGCGCCAGCGGGTAGATCACCGGTGACATGTACATCATGAGGGAGAGCAGCACAGGCAGGGCGGTGGCTACGTCGCGGTAATAGACGTTTAGGGCTGCACCGATGAAGGCGATGGTGAGGGCAGCCAGCATTGCGTAGAGCACGAGCAAGGGCAGCCAAAGGATCTGCCAGGTGGGGACGATGCCATACCAGGCCATGAGAACGGCGAGTATCAAGAGGCTGATGGACAGTTCCACCAATTTGGTAATCACGCTGGTCAGCGGAAAGACTTCACGCGGGAAGTAGATCTTGCGGATGAGGTTGGCGTTGCCGACTACGCTGGTGACCCCTTCCGAGGCGGATTCCTGGAAGAAGATCCAGATTGTTAATGCCGAATAGGTGAGCACGGGGTAGGGGATGGCGCCACTGTCGATGCCGACGATGCTGCGCAGAATCATAAAGATGAGCACCAGTACAATGGGCTTGAGCACAGCCCAAAGGATGCCCATGTAGGACTGCTTGTAGCGAACGGCGATGTTCTTCCAGGCGAGTACGGCTATAAGCTCACGGTAGTCTGCGATGTTTTTGATGACGTTGATCATGTTTTCCTGAGTATTATAAACAACGGTGATAATGATCAGATTTTGAGAAAGGGTTATTTTTCAGCTTACGCCGCTACAGAGTGCCGTTTTGGCAATGGCGCTGGAGGATACTTATCAAGCATCAGGTTCCAATAAGTCCAGGAGCGCGCGTCAAACGTCCCCGCAGGGGGCTGCTTCAACACTTCCAGGAAGTCTTTATTCGAAAAATATCTTTTGGCAATGATGACATCTTCTGCTGTTCCGTAGATCATGACCTGTGCAAGAAAGCGCAGCGGATCGCTTAGTGCATCCTCCGGTGATTTCCACCAGAACAGCCTGGACGCAACCCTATGTAAGTCTGTTATAGGCTCGGTTTTCATTTTTAGAGGCCCCATTGCTTCACAGATACTCGATGACCCAATCGGATTGCCAGGGCTGTTCCGCCATACAAGACAAAATCATGCGGAACCTGGGCCAGGTCCGGCCATAATGCAAGCTGCGCCCCTGTAAACAGCTCGGTATGGGGTTTTAATACCGACATTTACGATTGTCCCAATTTATACCACATCTGCAAAATAGGTCTCTGCCTGTTTGAAAATAGTGACTGGAATATGATGCGGCATTAACGCAGATAGCCTTCCATGGCCAATTTGTTCAACACCAGTTGCGCCGCCTCCAGGGGAGAGTAATCCTGGGTGTCTATGACGAGTTCTGCATCTTGGGGTATTTCATAGGGATCGCTGATCCCGGTAAACTCCTTGATCAATCCCGCCCTGGCCTTGGCGTAGAGGCCCTTGCGGTCGCGTCTTTCGCAGATTTCCAGCGGGGTGGAAACATAGATCTCGATAAAGCCGCCGTAGGCAGACATCATCTCCCTGACCTGCCTGCGCGTCGCTTCATAAGGCGCAATTGGCGCGCAAATCGCAATCCCGCCGTGCTTGGTGATTTCACTTGCCACAAAACCGATGCGCAGGATGTTCAAGTTCCGGTGTTCGCGCGAGAATCCCAGTTCGCTAGAGAGGTGTTTACGAACCACGTCGCCGTCCAGCAACGTCACCGAGCGGTTTCCGAGCTCCATCAGCTTGGCGAGCAGCGCCCTGGCGATGGTGGACTTTCCCGAACCGGACAGGCCGGTAAAAAAGAGGGTAACGCCCTGTCTATATTTCGGAAGATGAATCCTGCGCAACTCCGCCACGATCTCCGGGTAGGAAAACCACGGGGGAATCTCCAGATCCTCCGCGAGCCTTCTCGTCAATTCGGTATTTGAAAGAGCGAGGACCCGTTGCGTTGGTTTTACCTGATCGCTGGGGAGATACTCCGCGCGCTCTTCCACGTAAAGCATGTTGTGTACAGGCAAAATCTCAATGCCTAATTCTGACGTACAGGGAAGAGCGACAGCGAAGGGTTCTACTAATGTCGTGGGTCGCTCCCGGCGTCCTGCCTCCCGCGACATTAGTTCTTCCCTGTACGTCAGAGGCAGGACGCCGGGAGCGACTTGATGGGTGGAAAGCGGCTGATCCGAATGTTCAGTTATGCCCCCCGCCGAGTCCATCATGAGGATATGGGAACAGCCGAAGTTCTTGCGGATGATGGCGAACAATAGCGCCTCACGCGGGCCCGCATGGCGCAGTGGCAGCGGCAGCAATGATAGCAGCGCGCTCCCTTCCGGATAATATCTTAATGCTTGTTCATGGCAACGTATGCGTGTGTAATGCCCGCCGTCCCCCGGATTCGATGGTCCCGCTACGGGATGGATAAAGAGATTTGCCTCGGCCATCCTGGCGGCAAACGCGGCTGCTTCAATCTGAGCGCGGTGCATGGGTTGCTGCGTGTGTACGGCGACTGTTTTACGCCAGCCGGCGCGAGTAAACGCCTCTCTCACTTCTCTCGGGGTGAGGCGTAAATGAATGAAATCATAATGGGCCGGCAGTTCGATGCCGAAGACACGGCCGCCCAGGTAAACGGGATGAACTTGATGCAGCAGGAAATGCACTCCGGGATGGCTGTTATCCCGAGAACCGTGGATCTGTGTGGCTTCCAATGACTTATCTGGTCTCCAGATGTCCGTTACCTGCATCACGGCAAGCAGAACGCCTTCCGGGTCGCGCAATGCGATGGGCTGGCCCGCTGAGAGCCCCTCGGCAAATTTTTCCGTCACATCGAGCATAATAGGTATCGGCCAGAGCAGGCCATTTGCAAGCCGGCCGTGCTGGAGCACGCTTGCATAGTCGGCCTGATTCATGAACCCTATCAGCGGTGAAAACGCACCGGTTAGCAAGAGTTCAAGATCGCTTAGCTGGGGGGCGGTGAGATCCCAGGAGGGAAAATCCTTGGAGGCGGCCCTATATTGAGCCGCCTCTGCCGGAGAGACTAACAACTCGGTCAGTTTGCCGCCGTGGGGAGAGGGGAGGGCAGTCATGAGGTTCTATATGTTACCTATTCGGATCGCGTGGCTGGCTCTAGGCGCCCTCTAGGCGACATCGTCAAGTTATTACAGATGAAAACTAGTAAAATCACATTGTTATCCACTTAATTCTAATTGGATAACGCATGCCGGGCAACCTCTATATTTGAAGGGCTGCGCATAATGAAAAAAATATTTTTAAATACGAGCATTTTTTGGGTATTTGCCGGCATCATCGTGCTCGCCCTATTCAGCATCCCAAAATTGAGTTTAACCCTCCTAGGGGGGGAGATAAGTTCCCTTGGCACGGTCTCAGGCGCCGCTGCAGCCGGTTTGCTGCTGTTTTTTGTTTGGAGGCATCATTCATGGCTGGCAGCTCTGATACAACGTCCCATTCATAATCTGACGAGAATACCCGTAACCGTGTGGTTGATATCGTTGATAGTGATGGGGGTATTGTTGAGATATATGTGGGCAGTGAGCTTTCCGGCGCCGCTCAGTTCCGATGGCGCAACGTATTTTGGTCTGGCGGAGAGGCTGCTGAAGTTTGGTTATTATCGTGACGCCGTAGGAAATTATGCCTATTGGCCACCGGGATACCCCTTTGCCCTCTATGCCGTTTTCATGTTGACGGGCGCCAAGACGTGGGTCATTGTTTTGATCAATCTTCTCGCCTACTCCCTGAGTATCCTGATTGCCTGGAGACTGGCGCAACTGCTATTCAACGAGGCGGTGGCGAGGTTCTCGACGCTCATTGTCGCACTGTGGCCAAACGCCATCTTCTCCACCGTTGTGGCGGGCAAAGAGATGCTGCTGGTGCTTTTGTTGCCGTTAGCGCTGCTGTTATATATGTATAGCACCCGATCGGTCAAACAGGGCGGGATATTTTCATTGCTAACAGGCGCTACGCTGGGCTTTGCAAGTTTGACACAGCCCTCCCTGCTGTTGTTTCCTGCCGTGCTTGCACTATATGAATATTTGACCTCTGACAAGTGGAGTAAATCTGCCATAAGGATGGCCATAATATTGCTCGGTATGAGCGTGGTCATTACGCCATGGGCGGTCAGAAATTATTCGATTTTTAATGCCCCCGTGTTGATTTCCACTAATGGCGGCGATGTCTTTTATAGGGCCAATAATCCGCTCGCGACGGGTGGTTATACACCGGTGGGTGAACGTGACCTGTGGCAATACGGTGAAATAGAGCGCAACAAACTGGGCTATCAATGGGCCAAGGAATGGATCGTGGCAAATCCTGCGTCATTTCTCGTGCTCGCCGTGAAAAAACAAATCCTGTTTCTGGGTGACGACGCGAACGGCGTCTATGAAACACTGAAAAGAGGTCTGGGGATAACGGATTTGCGTTATCCGCTCATTAAGGCGCTGAGTAACGCCTATTGGCTGGCGATATGGATACTTCTATTGATAATGCTTCGGCGTTACCACAGCACCGGCGCGGCTGATAACCCGGCAGTGATCCTGCTGATGTTGAGTGTGATCTATTTCTTTGCGATAGACAGTGTCTTTGAAAGCGGCAGCCGTCATCATCTGCCGCTGATTGTAATCCTGTCTACGCTCGCGTCCATGACGGCCTTGAAGAGCGCAGAGGTTTCATCTTCTGTTCGATCAGGCAGATCCGTATGTTGAGCAGGGTTCCGCGTCAACCTTGGTACAAAGTGACTGCAGAGGGCAAGCTACAGCCTAACCACTTAGCGCCTCGGAGCGACGCTCTGATACCGAGCCGCCGGCTCTTCTATGCCGGTTTGATCTATCTGGCGTTTGTCATATACGGCAGTCTTGTGCCGCTGGATTTCCACTATCATCCTCTCGCCGAGGCATGGCGGTCTTTTACCAACATCCCTTATTTGCGATTAGGGGTTGGATCACGCGCCGACTGGGTGGCGAACATTCTGTTGTACATCCCGCTGGGATTCATAGGTGCAGCTTTGCTGGGAAGCAGGAATAGGTCACTCATTGGAACCCTTGTTGCCGCCCTGTTGGTGTTCGCCTTTTCCGCGCTTATTGCCCTTGGCGTGGAGTTCAGCCAGCAATTTTTTCCGCCACGTACCGTGTCGCTCAACGATCTCATCGCTGAATTATTGGGTGCAGCGAGTGGGATTTTTCTATGGCAGGTAACCGGCAAAAGACTCACGCGGCTGGGGGTTGAAGTGGCCGTGGGGGGCGCCAATGCTATGCGCGCACTGATGGTGCTGTATGCTCTTGGTTATCTCATCATCAGTGTGTTCCCTTATGACTTTTTAGTGTCGGCCTCGGAGATTTCCTGGAAATTAGAGCATGCCGCGGACAGTGTGAGTTTTTGGCCCGCATCCTGTAACAGCCGGTTGTTATGTCTGATTAAACTCATGGCGGAAGCCGCTGCTGTGGCGCCATTGGGAGCATTGTTTGGCAAGTACCTTGCTAAACCACGCCACGGATTGTTTCCGGCATTATTGCTCGGTGCATTGCTCGGTCTGGTCATTGAGACGCTGCAATTCTTCCTTGCTTCAGGCGTCACCGAAGGTATTTCGGTGCTGACACGCGCCGTAGGCGTAGCGGCCGGATTAAAGCTATTCAATTTCGCCAGTGTGGCCAATTTCAGGCGTTTGGAGGGCTATTTACGCCCAGCCGTGTTGTTGATGCTGCCCTTATATTTGCTCGGCTTGGCGCTGGTCAGTGGTTGGTTCAGAGCTGATTGGATCAGCATCGAGAAGGCGCTTGCCAAGCTCGATACGCTGCGATTCATCCCGTTTTATTATCACTACTACACGAGCGAAACCACAGCCTTGCGTAGCCTCCTGGTCACTGTAGCGATGTATCTGCCTGCGGGTCTCGGCTATTGGGCTTGGTCGCAACGCCGTGTTCATTATTCCGGAAACGCTGGCGGGGTGACGGCAGGATTGATCGGCGCGTTCATCGCGCTATTGATGGAGTCGAGCCGGTTGTTTCTGGAAGCTAAACGGCCTGATCCGACGGATCTTCTCATCGCTGCACTGGCGGCGGGCTTTGCCTACATACTCACTGATAGGATAGCCCGCTGGTTTACGCAAGGGCCGGATAAGATGTCGGCGGTCAAGGCCGATGTCATGGCGCATCACATCGCTAAGGGCCTCGATCTAGGGCGCATGGCATTACGCCTGGTGGCGCTGCTCGCGGCTGCCGTTGTCCCCGCTGCTCTGTTGTATTATCCGCTGAAGCCTGTCTGGTTGGCGGCGGCGCTGATTTTGTATGGGTTGGCACTATGGCGGCGGCCGGCGCTTTGGCTGATCGTAATTCCCGCTCTGCTCCCCGTGTTGGACCTGGCGCCCTGGTCAGGATGGTTCTTTCTGGATGAATTTGATCTTTTCGTCCTGGTCACGCTTGCGGTAGGCCTATGGAGGCTCCCCAGTGAATGGCATACGGATATATCCAAAATCTCTGTGGTATTGCTCTTATTTGCAGTGGCGTCTTATGGCATCAGTGCGCTGATCGGACTTTTGCCTTGGCAAGCGCTGGATGCCAACGCCTTTTCTAACTATTACAGTCATTACAACGCCGTCAGGATTCTTAAAGGTTTTGTCTGGGCCGTGGCGCTGCTCCCGCTCTGGCTGCATGCCGTGAGGCAAGGGGTAGAGGTTGGTAAACATTTTACAGCTGGTATGGTGCTGGGTTTGCTTGCCGTAACCACTGTGGCGCTGTGGGAGAGACTGGTTTTTCCGGGGTTATTTGACTTCACCAGCGATTACCGCATCAGTGCCACTTTTTCTGGGATGCACGTCGGCGGGGCCTATATAGATGCTTATCTCAACGCCGCACTGCCGTTTGTCGCGCTTTGGCTCATCACCACCCGAGATGGGTGGACGCGTGGCGCTGCGCTGCTGTTGTTCTGCCTCGGCGGTTATGTGCTGCTGGTTACCTACTCCAGAGGCGCGTATCTGGCATTCGCCGTGGCAGCGACTATCATGAGCGTGGCCGCTATGCTGCAAGCGATCAGACACAAGGAAGCAAAAATGCCGAGAGCCGCCGCCCTCATCGCCGTGGCGACGGCAATAGGGATTGCGGCGCTGGCGGTATATCAAGGCGGATATATGCAAGCGCGTTTCAGTCAAACCGGCAAAGACATCGGTATCAGAACTGCACACTGGAGTGACGCACTGCGTATGATGGATAAAGATGGGCTGACGCAATGGTTCGGTATGGGGCTCGGCAGTTATCCGCGCATCTATTCCAAAAAAAATTCCGAAGGAGTCATGCTGGCCACCTATCGCTACGAAACGGAAGACGGTAATATTTTTCTGCGGCTGTATTCCGGCGATGCGCTTTACCTCAATCAGGCTGCCGCGCTGAATCCGCACCAGCATTACCTCTTGTCCTTCGACGCCCGCAGTACAACTCCCGGGGCGCTATTGTCCGCGCCGGTGTGCGAGAAAGGATTACTGTATTCTTACCGCTGCGTGTGGCTCAGTAAAAATATATCGAATCCGGGCTGGGAGCGGCATGCCATCGCCTTTGATTCGGGCGAGACCGGTGCCGGCTGGTGGTTCCTGCGCCGTCCGGTCAAACTGTCGCTCTACGTTCCGCAATCACATACGGTGGTGGATGTGGATAATGTGCAACTCATCGGACCGGACGGAGTTGATCTCATCAGCAACGGCGATTTTTCCCAAGGAAACGCACGCTGGTTGTTTTCGACCGATAATCACTGGCCCTGGCACATTGAAAATCTCTGGCTGCATCTATTCTTTGAGCAAGGCTGGATAGGCGTAGTGGCAACCGGGTTGTTAGTCATTGCCGCTCTGATGAGGTTGGTGAGTAGAATGCGTCAGGGTGAACTGTTTTCCGGTGCAGTCCTGGCCGCGCTTGGGGGCATGCTGGTGGTGGGGGCGGTTAACAGCCCGCTTGATGCGCCGCGCCTTATGCTGCTATTTTATTTTCTGCTGCTGATTGCTGTGATGGAGATACCAAGGCTGTTGTCAGGCAGGATCCAAGACGCAGCAAAGTGCTATAATACCGCCGGCGTTCAGTAGTGAAAGATAGGTAAGGTGTCTGACGGGGTGAGGTGAGTGTGGGAACAAAGCCAACTAAGGCATCCAAAACAGCCCTTGGTTTCTCAGCAGACGGCGTCCCTCTAAATCTTATAACCCAGTTTATCCGCTACGCAGGGGTCGGCGCGATAGGAACCGCCGCCCAATACCTTACGCTGATTCTGCTGGTTCAATTCCTCAAATTCGATCCGGTGACGGCTTCTGTTCACGGCTTCATTGTGGGGGGCTTCGTCAATTACTTCCTAAACTACCGGATTACGTTCAAAAGCGATATCCCTCACAAGCAGGCAATACTGAAGTTTTTTGCAATTGCCTTTATAGGGCTCGCCATAAACTCCATGATGATGGCCGTTGCGATTGAATTTTTTAAGCTGCATTATCTGTTGAGTCAGGTGATCGCCACCGGCGTCATATTGATTTGGACCTTTTTAGGCAACAGATTATGGACTTTCAAGGGAGCCGGCCATGGAACAAAATATTAAGCCGGGGCAAACGGCGATTGCCGGCATACTGCTGTCGGTAGTCGTGCCCGCCTTCAACGAACAGGCGGTGTTGCAGGAATGCCATAGCCGCCTTTCCAAAGTCTTGGACACCCTCGGCATTCCCGCCGAGATCGTTTTCGTCAACGATGGAAGCACAGACAATACGCCGGAGGTGTTATACCGGTTGAGGGAGCAGGACCCGCGAGTCGCGGTCGTCGAGTTGAGCCGCAATTTTGGTAAGGAGATTGCGCTAAGCGCCGGATTGGATCACGCCCTGGGTGAGGCGGTGGTGGTGATAGATGCAGATCTCCAGGATCCTCCGGAATTGATTCCAGAGCTGATAAAGCAGTGGCATGAGGGCTACGATGTGGTCTATGCGACACGTGTCGCGAGAGATGGTGAAACCTATTTGAAAAAGGCGACCGCAGGCGCTTTTTATCGCTTGATTCAGAAAGTCAGCCGGGTCAAGATTCCGGCGGATACCGGCGATTTCCGTCTGCTGAGCCGCCGGGCGGTGGATGCGCTCAAACAATTACGGGAACAGCATCGCTTCATGAAGGGCCTGTTCTCCTGGATAGGTTATCCGCAAAAGTCCGTGCCTTACCGCCGCGATCCGCGCTTTGCGGGCGAAACGAAATGGAATTATTGGCGGCTGTGGAATTTGGCCTTGGAGGGTATCACCTCGTTTACCATCGCCCCGCTGAAGCTGGCGTCATATATAGGAGTGCTCACGTCGTTGGCGGCATTTATCTACGCGGTCAGGGTGATCTACAAAACATTGGTGTACGGAGACCCCGTGCAAGGCTATCCCTCATTGATGGTGGTGGTGTTGTTTTTGGGAGGGATACAGCTCCTCACGCTCGGCGTAATAGGCGAATATCTTGGGCGCATGTTTGACGAGACCAAAAGCAGACCCTTGTATTTTACCAAGGCCTATCATCCGCCTAAAGTTCAGGCTTCACCACGGCTTTAAGGGACTGACGCGCCCGCTTGAACAGCCATAATCCCAGCGCTACTCCCGCCATATCCAGCAACACATCGGAAAGCGAGCTATAGCGGCCGATGACAAAGGATTGATGCCACTCATCCAGCACGCCGTATCCCGCGCTCCAGATAAAGGCAGTGGCGACCGCTGCGAAGACACTCGGCGTCCAGGCTTGCAGCGCCCAACCCGCGAGCCAGCCGAGCGCGCCGAACACGGGAACGTGCAGCAGGTTTTGCACGTTGGGCGGCACCCATACAAACAACCGATATACGAGCGGGTCATCGGGATAGAGAGTGCCGGGGATGGATGACAGCCAAAATAGCAACGCCATCATCGCCAGCGGATAGATGATATGCCAGCGCCGCACCGGCGCCTGTGCGCAACGCACGAACAGATGTTTGAGGCCGCGGTTTTGCATTAGACTAGCATCTTCATTAAAAAATCTTCACGCCACAGCCCCACTATGAGCAAGATCAAACCCCTGGTATTGATAGACGCCTCGTCTTATCTCTACCGCGCATTTCACGCGCTGCCGCCGTTGATGACCTCGAAGGGTCAGCCGACGGGCGCGGCGTACGGCGTCATCAACATGGTGCGCAAGCTGCTGGCCGATTACGACCCCGACTACGTCGCGCTGGTGTTTGACGCCAAGGGCAAGACCTTTCGCGACGACCTCTACCCTGAATACAAGGCGCACCGGCCCAGTATGCCGGATGATCTGAGCGTTCAGATCGAACCGTTACACGCGATTATACAGGCGCTGGGGTTACCCATGCTCATGATAGAAGGCGTCGAGGCCGACGATGTCATCGGCACGCTGGCCGCGCAGGCGGCGGCGCAGGGTATTCCTGCTCTGATATCCACGGGCGACAAGGATATTGCTCAGCTTGTCAACGAACACGTCACGCTCATCAACACCATGTCGAATCAGGTGCTCGATCCGGCCGGTGTGGAGCAGAAGTTCGGCATTCCACCCAACCTGATCGTGGATTATCTCACCCTGGTGGGAGATCCGGTGGACAATGTTCCCGGTGTCGCCAAGGTGGGACCGACGACGGCGGTGAAATGGTTGAAGCAATACGGCTCGCTCGACAACATCATCGCGCATGCCGGTGAGATAAAGGGCAAGGTCGGCGAGAATCTGCGCGCCGCATTGCCCCAACTGCCCATGTCACGCGAGTTGCTCATCATCAAATGCGATGTGCCGCTCGCTGTGTCCGTTACCGGTCTTAAGCGGCGTTCCCCGGAACTGGAAACCTTGCGCGAGTGGTATACCCGTCTGGAATTCAAGGGCTGGCTCAAGGAGTTAGAAAAAGGTGAGGCGTTAGGCGCGAGGGGTGCGGGTGAGGCGTTAGGCGTTAGGCGTGATGACTCCTCACTCCTCACTCCTCACAGGTTTCAAGCCCCTCACCCCTCACCCGTGCAAATCATCACCAACCCCACGCAGTTCAATGAGTGGTTTGCCAAGCTGGAACAGTCCCCGCTCATTTGTATAAGTGTACAGACGGACACTGGCGATTACATGCAGGCCAAGATCGTCGGTCTTTCCTTTGCCTGGCCTGATGAGGCCGTTTATATTCCGCTGGGCCACATTTATGCCGATGCTCCGCAGCAATTGTCGCTGAATGATGTGCTTGAGCGTCTGCGCCCTTTGCTTGAGGACGCAGCATTGCCGAAACTCGGACACGATCTCAAATACGCGATGTGCGTGCTGCGCAATCACGGCATCAAGCTCGCGGGCCTTTGTTACGACTCCATGCTGGAGTCCTATGTGCTGGACAGCACCGCAACGCGGCATGACCTCGATTCACTCGCCTACAAATATCTCGGCGGCAGGCGTTCCAATTTCGAGGAATTCGCCGGCAAAGGCGCGAAGCAACTTAGCTACAATCAAATCCCCATCGAACAGGCGGCCGCCCATGCCGCGGAAGACGCCGCGCTTACGTTGCGGCTGCATGAAGTCCTGTGGCCCAGAATCATCGCGCTGCCCGGCCTGCATAAACTGTACGCCGAGATCGAGATGCCTCTCGCGGCGGTGCTGGCGCGGATGCAACTGAGCGGCGTGCGGATAGACGCCGCGATGCTGCGCCAGCAAAGCCAGGAACTCGCCGCGCGCTTGCAGGAACTTGAGCGGCAGGCCCACGACGTTGCAGGGCAGCCGTTTAATCTCGGCTCGCCGTTGCAGATCCAGGAGATTCTCTACGATAAGATGGGTCTGCCGGTGTTGCAGAAGACGCCCAAGGGTCAACCCTCCACCGCCGAGGCGGTGTTGCAGGAACTCGCCCTGGACTATGCGTTGCCCAAACTCATACTCGAACACCGCGCACTCAGTAAACTCAAATCCACGTACACGGATACGTTGCCCGAGCAAATCAATCCCAGCACCGGCCGTATACACACATGCTACCAACAGGCAGTCGCCGCGACCGGCCGGCTTTCGTCCAGCGATCCCAACCTTCAGAATATTCCCATCCGTACCCAGGAGGGACGGCGTATCCGCCAGGCCTTTACTGCCGAACCGGGTTACAAAATTCTCGCCGCCGATTATTCTCAAATCGAGTTGCGCATCATGGCGCACCTGTCCGGCGATACGGGGTTGATACGCGCCTTCGCCGAGGCGGCCGACATCCACCAGATCACCGCCGCCGAGGTGTTCGGCGTGCCGCTCGCAGAGGTCAGCACCGAACAGCGGCGCAGCGCAAAGGCGATCAACTTCGGCTTGATCTACGGCATGTCATCCTTCGGTCTCGCCCGCCAACTCGGTGTGGATCGCGCCGCGGCGCAGGACTATATTGACCGCTATTTCAGGCGCTACCCCGGCGTGCAGGCCTTCATGGATAAGACTCGCATACAGGCCCGCAAGCTCGGCTATGTCGAGACCCTGTTCGGCCGCCGTTTGTATCTGCCGGAGATCAACGTGAGCAACGCGCAGCGCCGTCAATACGCCGAGCGCACCGCCATCAACGCCCCCATGCAGGGCACCGCGGCCGACATCATCAAACTCGCCATGCTGCGCGTGCAGGAGTGGCTGGATAGTGAGGCCTTAGACGCCAGGATGATCATGCAGGTGCACGACGAACTGGTCTTTGAAGTCGCCGAACAGGCCTTAGAACAGGCCAGAGAGCCGATCCGGCGCTTGATGTCCGAAGTAGCAAAGCTCTCAGTGCCCCTGGTGGTGGATATTGGGGTAGGAAATAATTGGGATGAGGCGCATTGATGTTGGCAGGCGCCCAAGGCACAATTTAGGCAACGGAATTCACATAATGAGACTAAGAACTTATCCATAAATAATTTACCGCAGAGGGCGCAGAGGAATCAAGAAGGATTTGTTTCTCCTCCGCGTCCTCCGCGGTGAAGCTTTTTCACCGCAAGGGACACAGGGGAACTATTTATGGATATGCTCTAAGCCAAATGCCATCACGCTGCTTATCAACTCTTCTGATGCTGACTCTCACTGCGTTGGCGCCATTATGCGCCTACGCCGCGCCGGGAGATCTTGATCCCTCCTTCGGCAATGGCGGCAAGGTCGTCACTAATTTTTTCGGCAGCTCGGACGAGGCCAATGCAGTGGCCCTGCAGCCCGACGGCAAGATTGTGGTGGTGGGGGAGAACGGCACGGACTTTCTGGTGGCGCGTTACAACGCCGACGGCAGCCTGGATTCCAGCTTCGGCACAGGCGGCCGGGTGACCACCGACTTTGGAGCAGAGGATGTGGCTCAGGCCGTTGCGATTCAGCCAGATGGGAAGATTATAGTAGTAGGCTACACTATTAACGGCAGCAGCGGTGATTTTGCCCTGGCGCGTTACAACCCTAACGGCAGTCTGGACAGCGGCTTTGGCGGAAGCGGCAAGCTCGTCACTGACTTCGGCGGATACGATCTCGCCTATGCCGTAGCCCTACAACCGGACGGCAAGCTCATCGCTGGCGGATTATCTACCACTCCCAGTAACCTGGGTGATTTCGCCTTGGTGCGTTATAACCCGAACGGTACATTGGATTTGAGCTTTGGTGTCGCGGGCCTGCAGAGAACCAGCTTTGGAGCGGTTGAAGTTATTGACGCCTTGGTGCTGCAACCTGACGGCAAGATTTTGGCTGCGGGGGCTACTGCTACCGTCAGCCTTAGTGACGCCAATTTTGCCCTGGTTCGCTATAACAGTAACGGCACGCTGGACAGCGGCTTCGGACTCGGCGGCGGCGTCACCACCGACTTCGGCGGTTTCGACGAAGCGGTTGACATCAAACTGCAAGCTGATGGCAAGATTGTCGCGGCGGGTTATTCTGGCGGTGCGGGAGGAACGTTGGGCAATTTCGCCCTGGCAAGATATACTTCCAGTGGCGGTCTGGATACCAGCTTCGGCACGGGCGGAAAGGTGACAACGGACTTTGGCTCCTTCGATGGAGCTGGTAGTCTTATCATTCAACCCGACGGGAAAATTATTGCGGCAGGCGCTACAGGAACCACCACCAACGCCGACTTCGCCTTGGTGCGTTATAACCTTGACGGGAGTTTGGATACCAGCTTCGGTACCGGTGGCAAGCGCACCACCGACTTTGGACGTATTGATGCCTCGAGAGATGCTGTCCTGCAACCCGACGGCAAGATGGTCTTGGTAGGCACCAGCTACAATAGCAGCGCCACTGACGGCGACTTCGTCCTAGCCCGTTACCTGGGCGACTCCGGCCTGCCCCAGCCCGGCTGGTGGTGGAATCCCGACCAGAGCGGCCGCGGCTTCTCTATTGAAGTGCGGGGCAACAACCTGTTCATGGCCGGTTACCTGTATGCCGATGACGGCCGCGCCACCTGGCTCGTCTCCGGCGGCCCCATGACCAACGTCAGCACCTACAGCGGCCCGCTGCTGGCCTTTGGCAACGGTCAGACCCTTACCGGCCAATATAAATCCAACACACCAACGGGCTCTGCAGGCACTATCACTCTCCAATTCAGCGATGCCAGCCACGGCACGCTAACCTGGCCGGGCGGGACCATGCCCATCGAGCGGTTCCCCTTTGGCTCAGGCTCGCCCAGCTTCCAGCCCGAGTCCGGCTGGTGGTGGAATGAGGCCGAAAGCGGGCGCGGCTTTGCCATCGAGGTGCAGGGCAATAACCTGTTTATGGCGGGTTATATGTACGATAGCAGCGGAAATCCGATCTGGTATGTCTCGCCAGGCGGCATGACCTCACCCACGCTCTACCAAGGCAGTTGGCTCCAGTTTGCCAACGGCCAGACCTTGACCGGGGCTTACAAAGCGCCTAGCCAGCCGCCCACTAATGTCGGTGCGGTAGCATTGCAATTCACCAGCACCACCACGGCCACCCTCACTTTGCCCGATGGAAGGCAAATTCCGCTGACGCGCTTCTTGTTTTAAGGAGGGCTGTGGCCTAAGTGATTGAAATAAAAGGATTCATAAATCGCGTAATGTCGGAGTGAACTTTTTTGAGGCAGTTTAGTCTTATCCTGTGAGCGCTTAGCGCTCCCCGTTTTCTCCCTAAACGGGTTAATTGTCCGGTGTCCCCCACCCGGACAATTGTTTGGCCCCGGTTCTTCCCCCCTTAGAACCGGGGCTTTTTTTGCTGCGTAGGGAAGAGCGGCAGCGAAGGGTTCTGCGAATGTCGCGGGCGGTCGCTCTCGGCATCCTGCCTCCCGCGACATTAGTACGTCCCTGTACGTCACAGGACGCGCAGGAGCGACGGCCCACTAGAGCTCCAGCCAGCTCGCCAGGCGCTGTTTCGCCTCGTCAATCCCCATTTTCTTTAAGACAGAGAACGCCTGTACTTCAAAAAGCGGTTGAGATTCAACGCCCTGTTTATCATAGCCGGGATAACGCTGGGTTAAGCCCGCGGTTACATGGCGTAAGGCGAGATGCATGGCGGACCTGCTCAATTTATCGGCCTTGCTGAGCAGGATGTAGACCGGCAGCCCCCCCTCGAAACAGGCGTCGAGCCGCTCCAGGTCCGCCGGGGTCATGGGATGGCGGATGTCCATGATGAGCACCAGGCCGCACAGCGATTGCCGGCTTGCCAAATACTGCTCCAGGGTATGCGTCCAGTGACGCCGGCTGCGCTCCGGGGCCTTTGCATAACCATAGCCGGGGAGGTCCACCAGGCGGCGCTGCGGCCCTAGTTCAAAAAAGTTGAGCTGCTGGGTGCGGCCGGGGGTCTTGCTGACACGCGCCAGCGACTGTATCCCGGTGAGGGCGTTGATGGCGCTCGATTTACCCGCATTGGAGCGACCCGCAAAGGCAATCTCCCTCCCGGTATCGGGAGGCGCCTGGGAGAGCGTGTGAGCGCCGGATATAAAGCGCGCGGCCGGGAAGTGTTGCGGCATGAGTGAGAGGTTAGAAGAAAGTGAGGCGTTAGGCGTTAGAAAAAAGTGAGGCGTGAGGAGTTAGGCGTAAAGACTGTAAGGCGTGAGGCGTGAGGCGTAAAAAAGCGTCACGCTGCGAAGCTGCGTGTCTCACCCCTCACCCCTCACGTCTCACTCTCATTTAGGTCCTGCGCCGTAGATATACTTCGCAAACGTCGCCAAATCCATGCTGACGCGGCGGATCAAATGATCCAGACTGATGATGGCGTGTTCTAACAGGTTCACGGCTATGAAGGGGTGCTCTACCCGTAGCCGTTGATATTTGACGCGGGGGAGCTTGAGCACCTGCGTGTCTTCACTCATCGCACGCATCCGCACCAGGCGCGGCTTGCGGTCGAAGAACGACATCTCGCCCATCAGCTCGCCTTCCTTCATCCGGCCGACCTCGATCTCTTCGCCACCCTCGTCATACATCAGCGCCGCCTCGCCTTTGACGACGAAATACAGCGCCTCGCCCACTTCACCGATATTCGCGATAATGTCTTTCTTGTGAAAGCTCACCAGCTCGGTATAATCGAGCAGGATGTTGACTTCCTTGAGGGTAAGGGACTCGCATAGATATTGCTGGTTGAGAAATTGGCTGAGGGCGATTTGTTCCGAGGTCATGGCTAGGCTCCTTAATTCTTATTAAATATAGCATAAAGACTCTGCGGCAAACGAACAACCCGTCCCGCGACACAACATAAAACCACACCATGAAAGCCGCCGAACTGTTTGTCAGATGTATAGAGAATGAAGGCGTGGAATACATCTTCGGCATCCCCGGCGAGGAGAATCTCGCGGTCATGGACGCCCTGCTGGATTCTCCTATCAAGTTTATCACTACCCGTCACGAGCAGGGCGCGGCCTTTATGGCCGACGTGTACGGGCGGCTGACGGGCAAGGCCGGCGTGTGCTTCTCCACCCTGGGACCGGGCGCCACCAACCTGGTCACCGGCGTGGCCGACGCCAATATGGATCGCGCGCCGCTGGTCGCCATCGCCGGGCAGGCCAGCACCACCCGGCTGCACAAGGAATCGCATCAGGTGTTGGATCTGGTGAATATGTTTCAGCCGATCACCAAATACGCCACCCAGATCCTGGAACCCGAGATCATCCCGGAGGTGGTGCGCAAGGCCTTCAAGCTCGCCCAGGCGGAAAAGTCGGGCGCCTGTTTTATTGAATTTCCAGAGAATATCGCCGCACTGGAAGTGGCCGAGGCGCCGCTGCGGCGTCAGGCGGCGACGACACCGGAACCTCCCGCCGGCCGGGTGTCTGAAGCCGCTGCGCTCATCTCCGCGGCGCGGAATCCGATCATCCTGGCCGGTAACGGGGTGGTGCGGGCGGGCGCCTCGCGTGAACTCGCCGACTTCGCCGGCCGGCTCAACATCGGCGTCGCCAACACCTTCATGGCCAAGGGGGTAATCCCGTTCAAGCATCCCATGGCGCTGGGTAGCGCCGGCCTGCAGGCGCGCGATTATGTAAGCTGCGGTTTTGAGGAGGCCGATGTCATCATCTGTGTGGGTTATGACCTGGTGGAATATCATCCCTACCTCTGGCACCCGACCCGCGACCGCAAGATCATCCACATTGACATGTCGCCCGCGGAGGTGGATGCGAGTTACATCGTCGAAGTCGGAGTGGTGGGGGACATCAAGCTGAGCCTCGACCGGATCGCGGCGCTTGCCACGCCCCATGTGGGCCACCAGCTTCGCAGCCTGCGCAGTGCGCTCAAGGAGGAGATGGCCCTGCACAGCAATGACAGCGATTTTCCCCTCAAGCCGCAAAAGATCATCTGGGATTTGCGCACCGCGCTGGGGCTGGAGGACATCGTGGTCTGTGACGTGGGCGCGCATAAAATGTGGATGGCGCGCATGTTCCGTTGCGAACATCCCAATACCTGCATCATCTCTAACGGTTTTGCGAGCATGGGCATCGCGGTGCCGGGCGCCATCGCGGCGAGTCTCGCGCGGCCCGGCCGCGCGGTAGTGGCGGTCACCGGTGATGCGGGATTTCTCATGAATTCACAGGAGATCGAAACCGCCATACGCATCAAGGCGCCGATCGTGGTCCTGGTCTGGACGGACAACGCCTACGGCCTCATCCAGTGGAAGCAAATGAATTGTTTCGGGCGCGAATCCCATGTACGCTTCGGTAATCCGGATTTCGTCAAATATGCCGAGGCCTTCGGCGCCAAGGGTTACCGCATTGAACAGGCGAGCGAGTTATTACCGACCTTGAAACGGGCGATTTCCGATAACACAGTGAGTATTATAGATTGTCCTGTAGACTACAAAGAAAATCTCAAACTCGCTGAGAAACTGGGTGAGATGATTTGTCCGCTATGAGCCAGACTGCTATGGCGCCGCAGACGCATAAAGGACTGCGGTCGCAACTGCGCCTGCTGAGTTACAACATTCAGGCGGGTATGGCGACCACGCGTCCGCATCACTATGTCACACAGAGCTGGAGGCATGTCCTGCCTCATGCGCAGAGTCTCGGCAATCTGGACAAGATCGCCCATCTCATCAGCGAGTTCGACATCGTCGCCCTGCAAGAAGTGGATGCCGGCAGTCTGCGCAGCGGGTTTGTGAATCAGGCCGAATATCTGGCCGGCCGGGGGCATTTCCCCTATTGGTATTGTCAAACCAACCGTGACCTGGGTCAGTTCGCGCAGCACAGCAATGTCCTGCTGAGCCGCTTCCGCCCCAGCGCGGTGGCCGAACACAAGTTGCCGGGCTTCATTCCGGGGCGCGGCGTCATGATGGCCCGCTACGGCGGCCCGGGTGAAGAATTGATTGTGTTTCATGTGCACCTCGCCCTCGGCAAACGGGCCCGCCTGTTGCAGCTTGAGTACATCGGCGGATTGGTCAATGAGCACGAGCACGTGGTGTTGATGGGTGATCTGAATTGCCAGCTGCACAGCCGCGAGATGGAAATCCTTTTCAAGCGTACACACCTGCGCGAACCGGAATACCGGGTCAAGACCTTTCCCAGTTGGCGGCCGCAACGCAATCTCGATCACATCCTGGTGACGCCCTCTCTGGAAGTCAGCAACCCACGTGTATTGCATTCCAGCCTATCCGATCACCTGCCGATCTCTATTGAGGTGAGCCTTCCGGAAGGGATAAATCTGGGTGCGTACTAGGAGGGGATAGTGGTGGCCGAAGAGATTGAAAGCATTGCCCGCTGGAAGCAGAAATATTACGACAGCCTGGAGCAGGTCGAGCGTAAGGAAAAACAATGGTCTGAAGTTGAAGGGCTGCTGCGGCGCTGCATCACCCGCCTCACGATGGTGGCGAGCGGCGACCCCGATCTCAATCAGCAAATAGAAACCTTGCGTAACGCGATTCGCGACGGCCGTGACAGTCTGGGGCTAAAGAACCTTATCGAACGGCTCGGCGATGCGGTATTGCGGCAGGACCGGCGCGACGGCGCCGGCAAAAGGTCCGGCCCCGAGCCCGGCGAGGTCTTGCTTGAACTGCTCGACGCGCTCAGTTTCCCGCGGGGCATGGGGAGGAAGGTCAAGGCGCTGCGTATGCGCCTGGGCGACAAGGGTGCAAAAAACGACAAGACGTTGCCCAGGGATTTTGCCGAACTGGTGCGCGAGGCCCTTACACTGGCGGCCTCGGAAGGTGCAGAAGAAATCTCCGAAGGCCGCAAGACAGAACAGCGCACTGACACACCCAAGGCAGGGCTGTTCGGCAGATTGTTCGGCAAGAGCGATGACGTCCCACCCCTCACCCCTCACGCCTCACCCCTCGCCGCGTCTAGCGCCTCACCCCTCGAGCCGCCCGTTGCGACACCCGCCGCGCCGCCGGTCAAGTCAGCACCTGCGCCCGATGGCTTTGATCTGATATCAAGGTTGCTGAGCAATCTAACCTTACCGGAGCCCTCACAGCCGCGCCTGGCGATATTAAAGCAGCAGGCCACGGCGGACCTCGCCGTGTCGGAGTGGGAGCGCCTTACCGACGATATCGCCGCCCTTATCAGCGCATCGTATCGTCTGCAAAAGCAAGAAGAGCAACCTGTCGAGCAACCCACCCCGCTCGCTCTGCATGAGGTGTTGGTGCAATTACTCGAACGGTTGGAAATCACCAGTCAGGACGAGCGCATCGAATCATTAAAGACGCGCCTGGAGCAGCAAGTCAGCGACGAGGAATTGCCTGAAATACTGGAGACTATCGCCAATCTGGTGGTGGATGAACGCGCCAAAGTTCAGCGCGAAAAACAGGAGATCGAGGGTTTCCTCCAACAGCTCACCCAGAGATTGCAAGATCTGGATTCACAATTGCAAGGCAGTGAACGTGTGCGTGTCGAGGCCTTGCACGGTGGGCGTAAACTGGGTGAGGTGATCCAGGCGCAGGTGCAAGGCATGGCCAGCAATGTGCAGGAGGCCGCCGACCTCGGCCAGCTAAAACTCATGATCGGAGAACGTATAGAGGCTATCCACCAGCATCTGAATGAATACCGCCGCGCCGAGGAGCAACGCGCCGAACAGGCCGAATATCACGTTCAGACCCTGACCGAAAAATTGCAGCACATGGAGCATGAAACCAGCGTGCTACGCTCCCACCTGCAGAAAGAGCATACGCTGGCATTGCTGGATAGTCTGACAGGAATACACAATCGTCTGGCCTACCGGGAACGGCTGGAGCAGGAATACGCACGCTGGAAGCGCTACCAAACCCCGCTCACGCTGATAGTCTGGGATGTAGACCGCTTCAAGAAAATCAATGATACGTATGGCCACAAGTCCGGCGACAAGGCCCTCGTCACCATCGCGCAATTATTCAAGGAGCAGATTCGTGAAGCCGATTTTTTCGCGCGTTACGGCGGTGAGGAATTCGTTGTCCTGTTGCCGGCTACGCCGCTCGATACCGCAGCGCTGGTCGCCGAGAAGCTGCGCGCCGCCGTTGAAAATTGTCACTTCCACTTCCGTGACCAGGATGTCCCCATCACCATCTCCGGCGGCCTTGCCCAATGTGCCGCTGACGACACCCCGGAAACCCTGTTCGAACGCGCCGACGCCGCGATGTATCGGGCCAAGCGCAACGGCGGAAATCAATGTCTCGAAGAAGAAAAGAAGATTGCTTAGATAAGCAACTTATCTACTGTGTCGGGGTATTTTTAAGGGTTTTTTTATTCGATATGTTTACTATTAATGGAGGATAAGGCATATGTATCACGCACATAAGTTGTCAGGTTTAACGAAACGGTTATGCTTGGTGGGTGTTTTGTTTGCTTTCCCTTCTTTAGGATTTACCGAAGGGAAGTGTTACTACGATACGGTTCGTTACAACCAATTATCCATTGACCGGTTCATTACTAACCAGGTTCCCGCATCCACTGACATGGCTTTGAATAGAATACTTAACTCAAATACTCAGTTACAACCCGCGGATGGACTGTCCTACCTAGGGATAAAGCATATGGGGGATCCAGGTAGCTACGCCCTAGCGCATCAAGCTGATGTAAGTAGTTTTCCAAACTTAAACATATATACGGGTGTCAATACCCTATATCAAAAAGGTTACAGCTCCAGCTCACTTTTCCCGCCTAACGCTTTCCAGTTTGGATACGAAGAGCAATCTGGTGGGAACTTTAATGCTGTAGGGATACTGATTAATACAAAACAATTTCCTCATACACAACCTATCCAGGGGGGTGGCCCACACGCTATTCATCAAATTATATATAGTAACAATACATACCCTTGGGCGGCAAACAATAACCCCTTGCTAGATGACCACTTTTCTGAGTTAGTATTTCAGGTTTATCTAAGAAACAAACTATTAACTACAGAAGGAACAGCAAGTGCTGGAATTGGATGGGGAGCATATTTTCAAGATGAATTTGGCAATGTCTTCCCGTATGTTATTCAGATAGCTGACTCGCGCGCTTTGGGAAATGGTAATGGATCAGAAACAACGGCTCACGATACCGGCACTCCTTTTGTTTCAGTGCCACTACTCTCAAATACGTGCTACGCTACTAGGAGTCCATTTTCAGCCTCAATGAAAAATGTAACGCCCTTTGGGAGGCAATTTTTCCGTGTTCATATTCCTCGACAAAGTTTTCTTGATGCGGTTACCGCGCTTCGTGCCAGGAACAATATAAATTTCTCAACTGATATAAAAAAATATAGGTTAACGAGTATCAATGTAGGTACCGAAGTAAACGTGGTGGGAAATAGCAACAACGTAACTACCGGAATAGCAATTGACAATCTTTCTGTATTTATAGGAAAATCCCCTGTTACTGCAACATGGGCACCGGTGATGCTTGTCAACGGTAGTTTTGAGGCACACCGTTTCGCCCCTGGGTTTAATGCATTTGTCTACACGCCAAGCCCCACTGGATGGACTTTTTCAGGTGCTTCTGGGGTCCAAAGAGACGGCAGCGCGTGGGGGGCTACAAAAGCGCCTGATGGGGACAATACAGCTTTTCTTCCAAGCGGAACTGGTGTGGGTATATCTCAGAACGTACACTTTGCGGCACCCGGAGGGTATAGACTCTCTTTCAAGGCCGCGAGGCGCGCGGGACAAATTCAGCCCATTAGTTTAAGACTTGATGGGATTGAAAAGCTTTTCTTCACACCACCAGGTATCAGTTTTTCATCTCACTCTATTGATTTTAATGTCGCGACAGCCGGGTCTCGTCAAATAAGCTTTATAGCTACAGACCAGTCTGGGGATAAAACTACGTTTATTGATAATGTTAGTATCGCTAAAATTTATTAGGTATTATAGAGACCTCTGAACAACCCCCGTATTTTTGATAGTCGCTGTTGTACAGCGGTAAAAATAGATGTCGCGGGTGATGTTATTTATGTTTTTGGTTCGGTTTGACCTGTTTTTCCTTTGTTTTACCGGCTTTATCGTCCTTCGCGGACGGATGGCGGGCGCACCTGTCCTACACTGGACACACCATCGACGCCGCACGCTTGAGATTATATGCCACACACAGCAGGCTCGGGTGCTGGGCATTCTTCTTCAGGCCACGATAACGCACCATCAGCTTGCCGAACGGCTTTTTAATCCACGCAAAGGGATGCTCGACCCGCGCGCGGAGTTTTGACTTGACGCGGTTGGCCTGTTTTTGTTCTTCGCTCAACGCCGCCTGACCCCGCACGCGCTTCTCCACGATACCGTTCTTGATGCCGCGTCCGGCGAGGACTTCATCCACCGCCCGGCTCTTGTACGCGCTGTCCGCATGCACCGCCACCGTCTCGTGGGCGATGAGCGGTTCAAGCTTCCGGCTGTCGTGGACGTTGGCGGCCGTCGTCTCTTTGTGCGTGATCAATCCGCTGTGATCTACCGCCACGTGCATTTTATAGCCGTGGGAGGTCTTGCCATTCTTTTTGGTGAAGCCGGCTTCGGGATCGCGCGTGCTGCTCTCGTCTTCTTTCTTGCGGCCCTTGGGCGCCTCCAGGATCGTGGCATCCACCAGGGCGCCTTGTTTTACCAATACACCCAGTCTATCCAGATGACGGTTGACCACGGCGAACAGGGGGTCCCACGCACCGGCGTCCACCAGGCTCTTGCGGTACAAGCACACCGTGGTCTCGTCCGGGATCGCTTCATCAAACCCCAAGCCCACAAAGCGCCGGAACGACAGGCGGTCGCGGAGCTGTTCTTCCATTTGTGGGTCGGATAAGCCATACCACTGTTGCAACAGCATGCAGCGCACCAGTACTTTATGCGGATACCCTGGGGCACCGCCTTTCTGGCGGGGCGCGTCCCGAAACGACACGATCGCGACGATCTCGTCCCACGGAATCAGCGTCTCGACCCGATCCAGAAACTCCGTGGTGCGGCGTCCCGCCTGGCTCATCACCACACTGTCAAACAAGCTGTTCTGGATCGCGTCGCGTCGCATCGGAGACCTCTGATTCATTGGGTTTCTACTGCTTGAAGTATAGTGTACAGTAGTCAAAAAAGGGGGGGTTTTTCAGAGGTCCCTATACATAGCGTCATAAATCTACTGCGCGGCTTTGATGCGGGTGCGTGCGGTGCTCGGAATCCTCATGTACTCTTATGTACACTCCGGTTCCTGCGCTCCGCCGCCCCCGCCTGAAATCCGCTCGCTACGATTTCTGTCGCTATGTATAGATACTAAGCATGGACTCAATGAAGGCGCAGCGATCAATGGACCAATTTCCTGGTTCGTTACGGCGGTGAGGAGTTCGTTGTCCTGTTATCGGCTACGCCGCTCGATACCGCAGCGCTGGTTGCCGAGAAGCTGCGCGCCGCCGTTGAAAATTGCCACTTCCACTTCCGTGACCAGGATGTCCCCATCACCATCTCCGGCGGCCTTGCCCAATGTGCCGCTGACGACACCCCGGAAACCCTGTTCGAACGCGCCGACGCCGCGATGTATCGGGCCAAGAAGCAGGGTGGGAATAAGTGCTTGGCAGAGGAACTGGTTAATAGTTAAGCATTTCGATGGAGTGACTTATCGAGAGATTTTTCACTTTGTCGTGCAGTCCACGCAAGGAGCAGGCTCAGGAGTGCTGCTGGAAATAGCCATCCGCAATAGCGCAGTTCGGCACTGGGAGCGATGATGGCCAGTGGGGCTACGTAAAACAGCGCGCTGGTCGCTGTAGCGATGGATACCCCCGCGAGTGGATGGCTTGTGAAGCGCCTGGAGATCAGGATTGCACCTAGGCATATCAATATGTAAGGCAGTGGGGAAAATATCCATGATTTGCGCAACCTCATAATTCTCTTTTCGACCTGCTTCGTTAGCAAGCTATCGTTCGCTATGACGGGTGGGTTGTCCTTAAACGAAACGATGTGGAACGCATACACCAATCCACCGCCTTGCTCAAAATTATGGCGCCCGAATAAGCCTAGTGCGAGCATGGCTCGATGTTCCAGATATGCGCTTGGATGGGCTAGGATGCTGTTGGCCCAGACTGAGGCAAGTGCGATTTGTTCATCTCTGGAATAGGGTTTCCCGCCAATGCCGTCCCTGACCCAGTGGTGGGGCAGGGTGTAAAGAGGGGTGTTGGAGTAGGGCGTGTAGGCCTTGGTTTCTTTGAGTTCTTGAGCAGTTAGGCCGGGTTGATGCGTGAATTCGGGTAGCAGCAGTTTATCGACCCTGACGGAGATTCCCGCCAAATCCCATAAAGCGATTACCGGCCAGACTGATCGGGCCTCCTTGACCAAGACGCGATCAAGCATTTGTCCTAATGCGACGACAGAGAGCGCAAATACCAAAGTGGCTAGCACGGCATGAGATCGGTCTGCTGCTTGGAAAGTTGATCTCCATGCCAGCCAGAATAGCGGCAGTACGGCCAGTAGTGCATTATGCCGTATCGAACCCGCTACAACCAATAGAATGACCATAATCAAAAAATATCGGCGCTTTCGGCTTATGACGATCAGGCCAAGCAGGGCGGAGGCAAGAGTCAGCGCCGCAAGCAGGGTTGTATCAGTCCAGACATGGCCCAACAACATGAAGGTGGGAGGCCAGATACCGGCTAAGATGACTAAGAATATCTTCTTAAATCCCGACGCTTTCAGGACGTAAGAGAAGATGAGCAATCCAGTCCAGTAGATCGTTATATTCAAAAGAAACATCCCATACGATGATTTAAAAATGCTTTCTGACAACGAAAACAAAAGTATATAGAATGTGGGGTTAACACCGTCAAAGTAGTTTGTTCTTGCCATCCAATATTGATAAGCTGAGTCAAGAGACAGATAACCGGGGAAAAAGGAAAACCCGGTAATCACGGCGCCTAAGGCAGCGATTGCGAAGGGTGAGCCACTAGCTGCTCGGAGTGCTTGTTTAATCGAATTGAACATTTGGTTTTGGGACGAGTTTCGGGCGTCAATGTGCAGAGCCCACTCGTGGCGGGTATCATAGCGACGGATAATATCGGCTGAGTGGTTGTGGTGTCCAGCATTATCCGGGCGCTTACGGTTATGCGTAGAGTCAGACGTGTTTTCGCAGTGCCTGCATAATGGTTTTATTCGAGAAGGATCATGGAAATCCTGATGCAGCAGCAAGTGAACCCAGAAACAACTATCCGCAACACTTATCTGGATATAGTGGGCTCTCGGAAGGTAAATCTCCTGGCGACCGGGTTCATCGGGTTGCTCATCGTGGTTTATGGCTTGATGGTGTCGCGCTTTGCGCTCAACGTCCCGAAGATGGATGACTTTATCCAATTTCTGGGGTATCAGCACTATCTTGCTCAGTCAGCGAGTATAAAAGAGCAGTTGCTATTGTTTTTATCCCAGCCTGCCTGGGATGGAGGGCCGCAAACCGAGCATCGCATCGTTGTGGCACGTTTGGCGATGTTTTTTTCACAAGCATTATTCGGGACGATTAATTTTACATTCCTGATCATTCTGGGCAACGTCTTTCTGGTGCTTTTGTTCGTCCTGTTGATCTGGCATTCGCCTTATCGTAGCAATAAAATAGTTGTGCTACCCGTGGCAATCCTGCTGTTTTCGCTCATCCATTACGAGGCGTCTTTCTGGAGTAGCGGCGCGTTGCTCTATTATCCAGCGGCGTTTTTTTCGCTCGTTACATTTCATTTCCTGGCAGATAACCGTGCCCCGGGTCTGGCCGTCCCAGCGAGTGCGGCTGGAGGAATCTTAGCTGTCTTCTCCCAATCAAACGGCTTGATAGTATTCCCGGTAGCTACATTTGCCCTGGGGCTGGCTAAACGTTACAGAATGGCGCTCCTCTTCCTGCTCTTCACGGTCTTGTCGTTTTGGCTGTACTTCTGGGACTTCTCTCGCCCAGGGGCAGTCCCCGGCTATGAGAGCCCCATGCAGGCGGCTTATCTGATTTCGAAGGCTTGGGTGAATCTGCTGGGGTGTGCATTCTCGCGTTTGTCCTTGCCAATCGGGCTACTGCTGATTGGCGCTTGGCTGGTCTTGCTGAGGAGGCAGTATTGGAAAAAAAACATCGTCCTATTCTGTTTCGGAGGGTGGCTCGTAGGAACAATGCTATCTATCGCCATCGGGCGTGGCAGCCTTGATTACGATTACAGCACCATCAGCCGGTACAGGCTCTATTCTGCATTGTTTGCCTCGGTGACTTACCTGGCAATACTGGAGATGTTCGTGGACAGGGAAAAGTTGAAACAGGCTGTTTTCTATGCGTTCATGACGCTAACAAGCCTGGTTTATTTATATGGGACGCCTCTGGCCTATGCCCTGGCCACCAGCGAGCGCATTGACGCTGTCCACGACGCGGACTTTTATCACATAGCGGGCGTAACGCCTTATTCAGAGGATGGTTTTCCTACCGCCAGATTGGCAAACCATCTGATAACTCTAAACGGGAAACTGGGTACCTATACCTATCCTTCACAGTTGGGCAAAGTGGCTTTACCACGCGATGTGTCTCAGTTATCTATAGGTGATCCAAGCAGCTTGTCCTTCAAGTACGCGAGAATCAGGTTCCAGGACAAGGTCATTGCCGTCAGAGGGGATGCCCGGCTGTCAGATGGGTGGTGTGGCAACACTGAAACCCTGGTGGTCGTTGCTGCCGAGGATCGGAAGTACTATTTCAAGGCCGAGCGTTACTCCAGGCCTCGGTACAGGGAGGTACTGCTTCAGCCATGCCGTCAGTTCTCCGCTCTTGTGAATCTGCATGGCATACCACCGGGCAGTTACCGTCTCGGGATCGCTATAGTGAGGGAGGGTACGACCTTGTTCGAGCAATTGTCCGAACATAGCCTCGTAGTGGGGCACGATAAGCAGTGAAGAGTCAGCAGAAGACGTTTTCGAATGATCTGTCCCGAACACAGCATGGGGGCGCTTAACCCAAGTGGGTGGTCATCTCGGTTCCAGCGCCTCTCCTGAGCTAACCCAGGTTTTCCAGAGAGGTTAATTGAGCGCTGGTGGGCAAGTACCTATCGGCAGCGTTATCTGGATAAAATTGCGGCTGGCAAGTAGTCGGCTGTGTTGTTACGGGATATCCGGCAATAAAGTGGGCGACCATGAAGAATAATCAGACTGTCATTCTGAAAAAGAAGCCGCTCTGGAAAAGGCTGGGGCCAGGTCTCATCACCGGGGCGGCGGATGATGATCCAAGCGGCATTGCCACGTATTCCCAGGCGGGGGCCGGTTTCGGCTATGGGATGCTGTGGACGGCATTCTTCACGTTCCCCCTCATGGTCGGAATCCAGAGCGTGAGCGCCCGCATCGGCCGGGTGACGGGCAACGGGCTCGCCGCCAATATCCGCCGGCATTACTCTCCCTGGCTCCTCTACGGTCTCGTCGGGCTGCTGCTGATTGCAAACACCATCAACATCGCCGCCGATATCGGCGCGATGGCGGCTGCGCTGAAGCTTCTCATCGGCGGACCGGCGCATTGGTATGCGATAGCCTTCGCCGTGGTGTCTCTGGTGTTGCAAATCTTTATTCCCTTTCCGCGCTATGCGCCCATTCTGAAGATGCTGACCTTGGCTCTGTTCGCTTACGTGGCTACTGTGTTCGTCGTCGAGGTGCCATGGGGCGAGGTGTTTTTGCGCACACTGATGCCGTCCGTGTCGTTCAAAACGGAATACGTGGTTACGGTGGTTGCCGTGTTCGGCACGACCATCAGCCCGTATCTCTTCTTCTGGCAGGCCTCACAGGAGGCGGAGGAGCAGAGAGCAGCGAAAGGCGAGAAACCGCTGAAGGACGCGCCGGAACAGGCTCGCGCCCACCTGCGGCGCATCAAGATCGACACCTGCATCGGGATGGGTTTTTCCAACCTCGTCGCTTTCTTTATCATATTGACGGCTGCTGTGACCCTGCACCTGCATGGCGTCACGGACATTCAAACCTCCGCCCAGGCCGCGGAGGCGCTGCGTCCCCTGGCCGGCGAATTCGCGTTCGTGCTGTTCTCCGCAGGGATCGTCGGCACGGGATTGCTCGCCGTGCCGATTCTCGCCGGCTCGGCCGCATACGCCGTGGCGGAGGCGTTCAAGTGGCGGATCGGTCTGGGCCGCACGCTTCCGCATGCGAAAGATTTTTACACGATACTGGCCATCGCGACCCTGTTGGGCGTGGCGCTTAATTTCACATCCATTGATCCTATCAAGGCCCTCTTCTGGAGCGCCGTCATCAACGGCGTCATTGCAGTGCCCATCATGGTAGTGATGATGCTAATGGCGGCGAGACCGGATGTCATGGGACAATTTGTGGTCACGCGCCGGCTCCGGATTCTCGGCTGGCTGGCGACGGCCGTGATGGCGCTCGCGGTGCTCGCCATGCTTGCGACGTGGGGGAAGTAAACGACATTACCGCATTGTTGTTCTGCCAGACACCTTCGGCGATTTTGGGTGCGGTTATTCTATGACCGCGTGGAGGTGTATGCTCACCTCGACAGTGTGTTCCTGGCGGTCGCCAACAAGGAGAATCGTCTTGTCCCGTTGCTCGCTGCCTGCGGAGGCGGCAGGCACGGCTGGAAATGCTTTCGACGCAGTGGGTGAGGGAGGTGGAGACTGCGCGTCCGGCGTTGGCACTACCTCACGCTTGCGTACTGGCTTGTGTTCGCTTCCATGCTTGGGTCGGTCACCTGCAGACTGTGTCCGCGTTGACGGAAGGCCGCCTTGATATCGGCGACTTCGAGTCGGGTTTCGTCGTAGCGCACTGTAGCGTTTCCCGCAGCGAAATTCACTGTAGCGCTTTCGACACCCGGTACCTTGCCAATCCGCTTCTCCACTTCGTCCCCGCCCAATACCGACAGCAAGCCGTGCACTTCAATAACGCTCGTTTTCATCGCGCCTCCTTAATGGTCTTCATATTCAAAATATCTTGTTACGTCTCCGATCACTTTGCAAGCTGGCCGTTTTCGATGGTTGAGACATCGTATGCAAATACGATTTGTGGGTCAGGACGGATCAGTCGCTCATCTTTGCCGGTGTAGTGAAGCCGGCCGAGCATATCCTTGATGATGTTGAGCCGCGCCAGATGTTTGTTGTCGGCGCGCACGAGGGTCCACGGTGCGATGGCGTTGTGGGTGTGTGCCAGCATCTCGTCGCGAGCCAGGCTATACTGCTTCCATTTCTTGAGCGCCAGGTCGTCAAGCGTACTGACTTTCCATTGTGTGAGTGGGTCACTCTTTCGCTCATCCAAGCGTTTCTCTTGCTCTGTTTTGCTGATGTCAAGGTAGTACTTGAGGAGCTTGATTCCCGAGCGCACTAACATATGCTCGAACTCTGACACAGAGCCCATGAACTCTTGGTACTCGGCCTCGGTGCAGAAACCCATTACCCGCTCCACCCCGGCACGGTTATACCAACTGCGGTTAAACAGCACGAGTTCCTGGGCCGCTGGCAAATAAGGAACATAACGCTGGAAGTACCAAGAGGTACGGTCCCGGTCAGAGGGTTTGCCGAGGGCGACAACGCGGGTTTCGCGTGGGCTCAGATGCTGGACAATGCGCTTGATCGTGCCATCCTTGCCGGACGCATCCCGGCCCTCCAGGATGATCAGTATCTTGTCATCGCATTTGATGAAGTGCCGTTGCAGCTTGACCAGTTCGATCTGGAGCTTGCGCAGGCTGTTCTTATAGCTCTTTTTCGAAATCGAGGGCGCGTGCCCGCTCGATTCAGTTTCGTGGGCTTTCTTGCTCATCTGACGATGTCGTTGCCCATGTGTGTGCGAGTGAAGAGACAACTTGTCATGGCGTGTTCCTGTAACAGTGGGTAAAGAAGTCTCGGCGCAAGTTAGCCGCAGCAGCCACCCTTGCCTTGAGGTTCCGGAGTAGTATTGGTGGTATTCACACCATAGCCCGCGTCTCTCACGGCCGATTGTAGTTGCTCAGGCGAGGTCAGCCGCTCGTCGTATTGCACCGTGGCTTCGCCGGCAGCGAGCGACACTTTTACGTCACCGACTCCGGTAATCGCCTTCAGCGCGTGCGTTACATTGCTGGTGCAGCCGCCGCAGGTCATTCCCGTTACTTTTAAAAGTTCAGTTTGCATGGTGATGCCTCTTTCCAAAGGGTTGAATAAAAACTACATGGTAATATGCCCTTAAGTTGTTGTACCTTCGCCGACGATGATCATGTCGCCCAATGCATAGCGATGTGACGGAGTGTTGACTTCATGGGGCTCTACTAAAATTCTATGAGTGATAAATCTGGCATTTCGCGCCGGGTTTATGTTTGATGTCGAAATAGGCGCGCAGCTCCACTTCTGTCGGCTGTTTCAGGAACACGACCTCATCGTCCACCATCAGATTCGGCGAATGCCGGATGCCGAATTTTTGAACAAGGTCGCAGTCTTCCACGAAACATACGCGGTACGGAATCCGCAAGAATTTGAGTTCTTTTTCCAGGTTTTTACGATGCGTACAAGCCTTCGTCGCGATGATCGTTACATCCATGGCGGCCTCCAAAAAAACTTTGCGTTGTGCTGCGCCCCTCAACCCTTGTAAACCGCTGGCGGGCAGCGGCACAGCGCGTCACGCTGTGCCGTGCGGGTCCTTTACATGCCTTTCATACCGCCATCCATCTTGCCGTCCTTGGCATCGCCGCCCATCATTCCATGGCCGCCCATCATGCCCTGCTTCATGTGCATGCCGTCCTGCATCATCTTTGAGTGCTCTTGCATAAGCCGCTCGCGCTCCTGCGGATTTTTCGCATCCATGATCTTGTGCATCTGCTCGTGCATCCGGAGCATGTGCTCCTGCATTTTGCCCATCTGTATCTGTTTGTCCTGGTCTGTCATGGCCTTGGACGGGGTCTTTTCCATGTCGGAGCGATGAGCCTCATCTGCCCAGGCAAGCGGCATGGATAATGGCAGGGTGGTTAGTACAGCTATGAGAAGTGATTTATTCATTTTTGAGTCTCCACGTTGAGATTGATAGAAAGGGTGTTTTACTGAGGTCCAAGTGGCGCCACGCAGGCACCGCTCCGCTATTTACGTATACTTTTCGCATCACAGCCCATTTGTTGGTCCACGTCTTGCGAGTTTTCATCCTGTTCTTAAAAAATCAACTGATCAGCAAACCTTAAAATCCAAGGCTCGCATGATCATATTTACACTGAAAGCCAAGGTTGTTCTGTGCGTTACCGAACATAGATTGACTTGATTAGTGGTCGGGCTGCCCTTGATATCGACGCCAATGTTCACCTGTATTATTCCGCACTCGGTGATTGATCGCCTGCCAAGATCAAAAATCTTCTGATTCATGGGGATATCGTTGTGGCACCGGGCGCGGCTGGTTTGGAGGCATAAGGCAGGCCCCTTACAGTCTATGTTCTGCCACGTGGCGACCTTGCCGGCAGATTGGCGCCCGCTATTACCGGATATGAAAACCACTCCCCCCGAACAGCCCGATCAAGCCGATAATAATCAAATATATTGCGACGATGTAGTTCAGTAGACGAGGTACAACCAGAATGAGAATGCCGGCGATCAGCGAAACCAGCGGGGCGAGACTTAGAGTCATGTTCATGTTTATGTTTATCTCCTTGGTTATGAGTGAACTGAGGATAGTGCCATTACTTTCACTTCGACCGCGTGATCCTGGCGGTCGTCTATCAGTGGAATGATTTTGTCGGGACGTTCGACGCCATCCACTGTTACGCGCATGGTGTCGCGCTGCGAAGCATCGGTGGCTTCAGTTTGCGTCACGGCAATATGATAGACCGTCTCCCGGTACCGATAGTGTATCTTGAACGCTTTCCAGTGCACAGGGAGGCACGGAGCGAAATGCAGTTTGTCCACTTCCAGTCTCAACCCCAGGAGTGATTCCACGATCAGCCGGTACATCCAGCCGGCCGAGCCCGTGTACCAGCTCCATCCACCGCGGCCGGTGTGCGGCGAGAGCGCATAGACGTCGGCCGCGACGACGTACGGTTCCACTTTGTAGGTCGCCACACCCTCCGGAGACTTTGCATGGTTCACCGGGTTGATCATGGTCAACAGTTCCCACGCGCGCCGGCTGTCGCCCAATGCGGCAAACGCCATCGCCGCCCAGATTGCCCCATGGGTATATTGCCCGCCATTCTCTCTCACACCGGGGACGTACCCTCTTATATAACCGGGATCCAAATTCGACTTGTCGAAGGGCGGGTCCAAGAGTTGGATGAGTGCGTGGTCGCGGCGCACCAGGCGCTCATCTACCGCTTTCATTGCCATCCGTGAGCGTTTGGCATCGCCCGCGCCGGATAGCACCGACCAGCTCTGCGCAATCGAATCAATTTGGCATTCTGGATTGCTCGCCGAGCCGAGCGGGGTGCCGTCGTCGAAGTAGGCGCGGCGGTACCACTCGCCATCCCAGCCATTTTGCTCGATATTCCGGGTGAGCCGAATCCGCTCCCCTTCGCAACGTTCGGCAAAGGATGGGTCACCATGCAGGCGCGCAAGGCCAGTGAACTGTGTGAGCACTTCACAAAGGAAAAAGCCCAACCAGACGCTTTCGCCTTTGCCGTGTTTGCCCACCCTATTCATGCCGTCGTTCCAGTCGCCGGAGCCGATGAGCGGCAGGCCGTGCTCACCAAATCTGAGTCCTCTCAGGATGGCTCGCACACAGTGTTGGTACAAGCTGGCCGTCTCGATAGACCGGCCGGGTAGATCGTAATACGAGTCGTCCTCTGCGTTGACGGGGCGGCCTTCGAGGAAGTGGATGGATTCATCCAGCACCCCGGTGTCCCCGGTGTTCAGAACGTAGCGGCACGTCGCCAGCGGCAGCCAGAGGTAATCATCCGAACAATGCGTACGCACGCCCCGGCCCATGGGGGGATGCCACCAATGCTGGACATCGCCTTCCAGGAACTGACGGCCCGCGCAGAGGAGCAGGTGTTCGCGCACGCGCTGCGGCTCGGCGTGGATAAGCGCCATCACGTCTTGCAACTGGTCGCGGAAACCGAATGCGCCGCCCGATTGGTAGTATCCGCTGCGCGCCCAAAGACGGCACGCGATCGTTTGATACAAGAGCCAGCCGTTGGTCAGCACGTTCAGGGATTCATCGGGTGTTGCCACCTGCACGGCGCCGAGAGTGTGGTTCCAGTACTGCCATACCTTTTCCAGCGCCTCGCGCGCGGCAGTGGGTCCGCGCAAGCGACGCACCAGGTTGCCGGCGTCGCCGACGTCATGCCCCATGCCGAGCCTGAATGTGATCTCGCGCCCTTGTCCGGCGGCCAGCTCGAAGGCCACTTGAATAGCGGCGCAGGGATCCAGGCCCGCCCCGATCTTGCCGGAGAGGCGCGACCGGCCCATTGCGGCCGGATTCTTGAGCGTGCCGTTGCGGCCGAGGAATTCAGTGCGGTCGCCGCTTAAGGTCCGCGTCGTATCGTCCACATCGAAGAACGCTACCCGATCGGTGAACTCCGTGTTGTAGGGGTTGCGCGCGTAGAGCGCCCCGCTGTGGGCGTCCACCTCGGTGGTCACGTGCATGGCCGATTTCGGCCGCAGATCTCCCAGCACCCATTCCGCATAGCCCGTGGCGGAAAGCCGGCGCGGCCGGCCTGACTCGTTATACACCTTGAGCACCGAGAATTTTATCGCTGCGTCCAGGGCCACGTATACCCACAGCTCCGAGCGGATGCCATCCTCGGCGTGCTCGAAGACGCTGTAGCCGAATCCGTGCCGGCTGACGTAGGAACCCGCTCCGCGACTGGGAAGCGGCGTGGGAGACCAGAAGTGGCCGCTCTCTTCGTCGCGGAGGTAAAAGGCTTCTCCGCTCGAATCGCACACGGGGTCGTTGTGCCAGGGGGTGAGGCGGAACTCGTGGGCGTTCTCGCTCCAGGTATAGGCGAGGCCGTTCTCCGAGATGACGCTTCCAAACTGCGGATTCGCCAGCACGTTCACCCACGGCGCGGGCGTCACCTGTCCGGGTGCGGTCGTAATCACGTATTCGCGTCCGTCGGGAGTAAATCCCCCGAGTCCGTTGAAGAGAATCAGATCGCGATGCGGCCTTGCTGCACCCTCCGGGGCCTCGGGGCGATGACGCCGGGTCGGTTTGAAGCGCGGAATGCGCACTTCTCTCAGGCCACTGCGGCTGATTTGTTCCGCCAGGGTTCCCCGGCTGTCGGAGATGATGATGCGCGCGACCGATTGCAGCAGAAAGCGGTCTTCGTTGGGTATCTGTTCCGCAGGGCGTACGAAGATTCCGCCCGGCCGATCCACAATATTGGCCTCGACGCCCGCGGCAATCAGCCCCATGATGTGTTCCTGGAGTAGTTGCCGGTAACCGGCGCGATCTTCGTTCCAGATCACCAGGTCCACCACCAGTCCCTTCAGGCGCCAGTATGCGTGGGCCTGCACCAGTTGGCGTACCAGATCAATATTGTCCGGGTCACCAATCTGCAGCAGCACGATCGGCAGATCGCCGGAAATGGCGTAGCCCCATAGACCGGATTGTCCGCGCCGGTTCTTGAGGAGGACACTCACGTCGGCGCGCAGTGAAGCATTGGCGTAGATGACGGAATTGGCCAGGTGTCCATAAAGTTGCGCGTCGGCCTCGGTGGCGTTGATCTGCCGCAGCACCACCTGGGCATGGGTCCATGCCAGATCGAAGACGCGGTCCGCGAGCCGCCGATCCTGGTATTTTTCGACCAGGCCTAAGACGATGTCGCGGGTTTCGCCAATGCCGGTAACCATATCAATGATCACCGATTGTTCCGGATCGAGTGTTATTCGATAACGGATTGCGGCAATCGGATCCAGTACCGAGCCCTCATTACCCGAGAGCGCCGCGAAATCCGTCAATGCCTGGGGATCGGCGACGGTGCGTCCGCGACCGATGAATTGCATGCGCTGCGTTTCATAGGAAATCTCTCCGGGGTCCGCTCCGTGCATGGCCATGAGGTGAAACATGCATGGCGTGTGTTCGCCGAGGGAACGGGGGCGGCGAGTGCAGAGGATGGCCCGCCGCGGGCGGATGATCTCGGTCTGAACAAACAGATTGCCGAACGCCGGATGCAGGGCGTCCGCGGCGGGCACTGCGAGCACCACCTCCGCGTAACTCGTGATGTCCATCGTCCTGCGTGTCTGGGAACGGTTGGTGATGCGCACCCGGCGCAGTTCGATATCATCTTCCGGCGAAACAACGATCTCGGTATGGGTATCGAAATCGCCATCGCCGACGAAATCCCGGCGGCGAAACTCCGCGCGTCCCTCCGAAAAAATCACAGCGTAATGCCTGGGCTGCTTCAGGGTGGGTTGATAGGCGGTTGACCAGAATGAACCGCTCGCCACGTCGCGGAGGTAACAGAACGTGCCCCAATTGTCGCACGTACTGTCTTCACGCCAGCGTGTGACGGCGAGGTCTTTCCAGCGGCTGTAGCCGCCGCCTGCGTTGGTGACCATCACGTGGTATCTGCCGTTGGACAACAACTGCACCTCCGGTACCGGCGTGTTGGGGCTGTTGAGTGTGCGTACCGGCGTCTCCGGAGCGCCGGAGGTCGCACGAATATCGGAAAGCTCGGTGATGTGCGAATAGAACGCCGTGGCTTTTGGAATGCGCTCATGGAGCAACAACAGGGTCGCCTGGAACAGGGGATCCGACTCGAATCGCTTCTGCATCGGACGGTCCAGCAGCAGATAGGCCAGAGACAACAGACTCATGCCCTGGTGATGCGCCATGAAGGACCGAACCACTGTGCTCGATCGCCCGCGCCGTTGCCGTGACGCGGTATAGTCGAGGGCTTCATAAAAGCCGAATCGTCCTGTCAGCCGTTCGGCGGCGAGCCGTTGCAAATTCAGGCAGGCCGCCTCGGGCGCCACCATCAACGCGAGCGCCGAGGCGTACGGTGCGATGACCAAGTCCTCGGCGAGCCCGCGTTTGAGTCCCAGACCGGGTACGCCAAAGGCACGATACTGGTAATTGAGGTGAACGTCCACCAGGTCGTAGCCGGATTCCGACATGCCCCACGGTACGCCACGCTGCCTCCCATACTCGATGTGTTTCTCCACCGCCGCCTTATAGGTCCGGTCGAGCAGCGTGTTATCAAAAGTCGGCATCACCAGGAGCGGCATCAGATACTCGAACATCGAGCCGCTCCACGACAGTAGAACCGGTTCGCCACCGATGCTCGTGAGCAGGCGCCCCAGGGCAAACCAACTCTCCTGCGGCAGGCGTCCCTGTGCAATCGCCACGAAACAGCATAATCTCACTTCCGAAGCCAGCAGATCGTAGCAGCTGGAGTCCAGCCGCAGATCATTCACGTTGTATCCGATAGCCAGCAGACGACGCCCCTTGTCGTACAGGAAGTCGTATTCCATGTCTGCGATCTCGCTTGCTTGCAATGCAAGGCGCCCGATTGTCGCGATCCGCTCCTGGGCGCGGCGACCGGCTTCCGCAATCAGCCGGCTAATCTCGGTAAGCCACTCGCGTTCCGCCGGTGTCGCCTCCGAGTCGAGCCGGCGCTCGATTAACGGCAGCAACTCAAGCTCGAGTTTCGCCAGTTCGCGCAGCGTGGGTGTCTCGCGGAGGCCGGGAAGATCGCTGATCCCGCTCGGCCCGGCGGGCAGCGCGACCCAGGGGGCGAGAAACGTCAACTCGTCGAGAGCGCTCCGGCATTGTTGGGCCAGTGCCTGCGCCCACCCAATCGCTTCGCTCTCAGGGGCGGCATCGAGGCTGCCGGCGATGTGGGCGGCGCTTGTTGCCAGCCGGGCCAGACATCGCTGCGCTGCGGCGAGTGTGGCCGGCCGGGCAGCGCATACGGATTCGAGATCCTTCCGGAATTGAGCGAGCGGGGCCGACGTGACACCTTCCGCTGCATCCATTAGAACGTCCAATGTGTCGTGGAGCCCGTCAAACAATCGCGCTCCCAGAATCGTGTCATCGGGAAGCGCCAGCAGCCCCGGCCGCAATGTCAGCAAATGTCCCGCAAGGTTGCCGCTGTCCACCGTTGAAACGTAGCGAGGGGACAGCGGTTGCAGAGACTGCGTGTCATACCAGTTGTAAAAATGGCCGCGGTGCCGCTCCAAGGCCTGCATCGTGCGTAGCGCATTCGCCGTGCGCTCCACGAGTACTCCGGCCGGAATGTAGCCGAAGTCGTACGCGGACAGATTTGCAAGCAGCGCAAGCCCCATGTTGGTCGGAGAGGTGCGATGCGCAATCGTGGCTCCGCGATACTCCTGATAGTTATCCGGCGGCAGCCAATGATCTTCCGGGCCGATGAAGATCTCGAAGAACGCCCAGGTCTTGCGGGAAATTTTCCGGAGAAAGAGGATCTGCGCGGCCGTCAGTTTCGCCGCACGGCGAGCGAGCGGCCGGCTGATCCACCAGGCGATGGCGGGGGAGGCAAACCAGAGGAACAGTATCGGCCCGGCCGCGGTCAACGCGGCCGGGTTCGACTGCGCCAGAACCATCGTTGTAGCGGAGGCGATAACGGGGGCGATCCACATTGTCCGGAAAGAAGCAACGAGACCGGTATGACTCAGACGCTCCCGGTCACTGTATGGATTCCATTCGAGCAGCCGTTGGTGTGTGACCAGCAGCCGCCACGCAGTCCGCATGATCGCATCCAGACTGAAGAACGCCTCGTAGGGCAGACACACCAGCTCAAAGGCCGCTTGGGCGAAGCGCCGTCCGGCGGAGTGGACGGCGGTGGCGAGATGCTGGCGCAACAGCATATCGTCCGGCTTATCGAACAGCTCCATAATGGAGACGAGCAAGGCCGGAAGCAGGACGACTCCGATCACCGCAAAGGTCCAAAACCAGAACGGCGACAAGACCGTCCAGCCCAGCAGTAACAGGAATGTCAGCGCCGCCGGCGTGAGACTGCGCCGCAGGTTGTCGAGGATCTTCCAGCGGGACAATGCCGAGAGCGGATTTTTCAGACGAAGCCCTCCAGGACCGGGAACGCTTGGAAACAGCCAGCGAACAAGCTGCCAATCTCCGCGAATCCAGCGGTGCCGGCGGCTCACGTCCGCACTGTAGAGAGAGGGATAGTCCTCGTATAACTGCACATCGCTCAACAACCCGGCGCGCGCATAGCACCCCTCCAGAAGGTCGTGGCTGAGTATCCGGTTCTCGGCAAAGCGGCCTCTGAGCGATTGCTCGAACGCAGCGACGTCGTAGATTCCCTTGCCTATGAACGAGCCTTCACCGAACAGGTCTTGATAAACGTCGGAGACGGCGCGTGTGTATGGGTCTATGCCCGACTCTCCCCCATACAGCCTGGCATAGTACGACCGGTTCGTGCCAGGCAGGCTCGAGCTCACGCGCGGTTGCAGGATGCCGTAGCCCTCGCAAACACGTTGCTTGTCTTCGTAGTATTGCGGACGGTTCAGGGGGTGCGCCATGGCGCCGACGAATTGCCGGGCGGAATCACGCGGCAATTGCGTATCCATGTCCAAAGTGATCACGTACTTTATGTTTGATAAGATGGTTGTCTCGCCGATAATTAGAGAGAAGCCCTCTTTCACGCCGTCGCGCAACAGCGAATTCAGATCTGCGAGCTTGCCTCGTTTACGCTCGTAGCCCATCCAGACTCCCTCTTGCCGATTCCAGCGGCGCGGGCGGTGAAAAAGAAAGAACGTGTCACTTTTCGCGCCGCTGTACTTTTCATTCAGCTCCCCGATCCGTGTTTCAACCAGCCGCAGTAGCGGCTCGTCCTCCGGCAGCGTTTCCTGATGGGCGTCCTGAAAATCGGTCAATAGACCGAAGTGCAAGTTCTCATCCCGATTTGCCAGAAACCGGACTTCCAACGCCTCAACCAGATCCTCGATGCCCTGAGTGCTGGTGAGTAATGTCGGGACTACGACCAAAGTACGGAAATGCGGGGGAATTACTTTGGAGAAGTCCATGCGCGGCAGCAGATACGGCGATGTCAGCAACGTCGCCAGCCAATTCACCAGCGCTATCGCCAGTTGGCTTGCGGACAGGACTGAGAGGAACCCGATCAGCGCAAGCAGCCAATCAGATAACCCATTGGCCTGAGCCTTTGCCAGTAAGATTCCGGCAAACAACACCGTGATCAGCGTGATTGCGCCCACGTATAGGAACAAGGGGAACCGGCGTCCTGTTTTACGCAACGCCTCGGTGATGGACACGCGCACCTTCGCCGTTCGTTCGAGTTGCTGCAATCCCCGATCAATCAGATAAAAGCCGACGTGCGCCGTGCGATCGTCGTTGCCTTTCCGGGCTGCGCCTTCCTGCGCAAGGTGGATCGCACTGTGCGCCACCTCGCCTTCGGTCAGGCCGCTGCCCTTGGCGATCTTTTCCACGACATGACGGTAGCGATCACGGGTGGCGAAATCCATCTCGCCGTAATATCCGCCGGGGTCCTCGCACAGCATCCGCTCGACGACGCTGGTCGCCTCGACGAACTCACGCCAGTCCATCGCCCCCAGAAATCGGAGGCTGCCAATGCTGTTGCTGATGGAGACCTGATCAGCGGCCTGTTGTTGGGTTCCGGACTGAACCAACTGCTCGATCGTCAGATTCGATTCCGAGAGATGTTGCTCAATCCACGTCAACGGCAAAGCCAACGCGGGGCTCTGGCCTTGCAGGCGTCGCGCAAATTCCGAAACAAACGAGGTCGTCATCGGTGGGCTCGACCTTGCCATATCCGCGATGACCAGAATCAGATTTTTTGGATCCTTCTCGGCGACCTCGGTCATCTGGTCCGCCCAATGACCGGCGACGTCCCGGTCCATCCTGTCGGCGGCGATGCGGGAGGCGACACGGCGGAGATTCTCGATCAGCGCCAGCCGCAGCATGATGGGGATGGCCCACAATTCGCCTAATTTGAGGGCGGTGATCGTCTGGTAAGCCGTCACGAAACTGCTGAGACTTTCCCGATCCAACCGCCCATCGCCGTGCGAGATCGTTTCCAGCGCGATGTCATGTACGCGCGGCAGTCCGGCCGAAGGGCCATTCAGCAGGCAGGGCAACTCGCGGCTGTACCCTTTGGGCAAGTGCCGCCTAGCCGTGCTAATCTGTTCTTCAATCAGATAAAAGTTATCGAGCAGCCATTCTCCCGCCGGCGTAATCCGCTGGTTCGCCTTGACCGACGCCGTCAGCAGATTGCAGACTTCAATCAGGACGCGTTCATTTTCAGCCAGCCGTATCAATAGCCGGCCCAGAGTGCGTCCCGATGTCAACGTGTGCGAGGCCGCGAGATGCTTGCCATGCTGCTTCATCTGATCGGCGCTGAACAACTCCGATCGCAGCGGTGGCTCTTCATTAGGGTGCTTGCGCGATATGCCGCTTCCGCGAAGGCGCGTCTTCAACAGGAGTAAATTTCCGAAGATAGCTGTGCTGCTCGCTTTCAATTCAGAGTCCCCTTATTTCGATTTACTCATAAGTCAATAAGTAAGGCTACACTTCACGTCACGTCCCCGCCCCCTATGTAGGGGGCGGGACAGGGTGGGGGTAGGTAAAACAGGGTATTTACTCAGGAGTCACGTCATAAGCATTGTTGCCTTGCTTTGTGACTCCTGAGTAAATCAACCGCCAAGGCGAGTTAGCGCGGTTGGCGTCTTGGCGGTTAAACAGCCATGCCGGGACTCGACCTTATTGAGCTATGACGCAGTTAAAGGTCGCGATAATTTTTTGGGCAGAGATTGTATTTTGAGCTAGGCCTGGCGCCGCGGCCATTGCTTACGGACCGCTTCGAACAACTCCCAGGCAGTGAACAGACGGCTGGCCCAGAGCAGCATCCTGTTCCGGGGGGTGCGCAACAGCAACGTAGCGCTGGTCACCGCCAGCAGAGGATGGATACGCACCGCCTGTACCACGGCAAATCCAATATCCAGCAACCGCAAACGTTTTTGCAGGTGGGACGCGACATAGGACACCTCACTCCTCTGGGCCGCCGCCTGCGACACCAGGAACTCGCGCCGCCGTCGCAGAAATTCCATACGCGCATTCATGACCGGGATGTCAACCGTTCACGGTCTTTTCCCAGTTCGGACAGGGTGGCGGAAAACAGTCGTGGCCGGGTCCTGAGCTTGTGACGCACCACCAGTGCGGCGATGGCGCCGATACCCAGGTAAAAGACGCTGAAGCCGGCCAGCACATACAACCGGTGAGTTTCCCAGAAGGCCACCACGATGAATACGGTAGCGAGCAGCAGGCCCAGTCCGAGAAAAAATAACGACACCAGTCCGTATATGAATAGTTGGCGGACCCTTTGCCCTTCCTCTTCCATCTCAGTGGAAAGGAGTTCTATCCGGGTATGCAGGATCTCCGTAAAAGTTGCCAGTAACCGCTGCAACGTGGCCAGCAGACCGGTCGCCCGACTTAGCGCCGGTTCCGGATCTGTGTCGTCGTATGCCATGAGGTTAGTGGCGAGAGGTCAGCATGCCGAGCAGAAAGCCCACCCCTGCGGCAATGGCGACCGCCTGCCAGGGGTTTTCATGGACGAGTTCATCGGTCACCTCGGCCGCTGCCTTGGCCCGGTCAATCAAGTCGCTCTCCACTTCCTCAAGCTTGCGTCGCGCCTCTTGCAGGCTTTCCTCGGCCCGTGCGCGCACTGCGCCGATTTTGTCTCCGGTCTGGTTGGCGGTCACCTTTATCAGTTCTTCGGCGTCGTGCATAACCGTTTTGAAATCATTGATCAGTCTATCCCTTACAACTTGTGTTGATTTAATGGCCATATCCTACTCCTTATGTCTTCTTTGCAGGTTTAATAAAAACACCGGTTGTGCCGCCATTCACGTAACACCATCATCAACTCTCAATCTAATTCCCGGACAGTGCTCGAGCCAGTCCACTCCCGAAGCAATCTCTTTGGCGGCCACACAGGTCACTATTTCGAGAGAATTCACTGTAGCATAGCAGCCGCTATAACTCGCTTACATTTTCACAGAAATGGTTCGGAAAAATAATTGATCCATATCAAGAAAGGTTGTTTTTTTCTCAATCCATCCTGAAAGCTCGTTCGCACTCCATCCAGGTTGCGTAGACATCCTGTTATTCTCCCAGCAGCTCGCCCACACGTTTTAAATCTTCCACATGGTCGCATACGGCCTTGATGGCCATGAGAACGGGTATGCCTAGCAATAAACCCCACACGCCCCACAACCAGCCCCAAAACAGCACGCCTGCGAAAATCACCACCGCGTTCATCCGGCTTGCCCGGCTGGTAAGCCACGGCGTCAGCAATAAACCTGCGAGACTGTGGATGACCAGTGAGATCCCGGAGACCATGATCGCCATGCCTACTGTTCCGAATTGGAGAAAGGCGACCAGTGCCGTGCCACCGGTAACGATAACCGCACCGAGGTAGGGGATAGTATTTAATATCGCGGCGGCGATTCCCCAAATTGCCGCATGCTCCAAGCCGATCCACATAAACGCGAGCCAGGTCGCCACCCCCACAAGAAGACTGGTGAATACCTGCACCAGCAGATAACGTTGAATCTGGCCGGTGATTTCATCCAACACTTGGAGGGTGATTTTTTTCTTGCTAAAGGTGGGGCCGCTGATCCTGACCAGTTTGCGCCGGAAGCTGTCGCCTGAAACCATCAGAAAATACGCGAGAAACAATACTATGACGACCTGACCGGCAAACCCGACCGCACCCATCGTTCCGGCCCAAAGATAGTCCTGAATATTAAACTTGGGTTTTTCGATTTGCACACGGGTCACCCCCTGCGGGGGGGTGGGAGACGGGGTTGGTGTATCGCTCACCGCCTTCTCCATCTCGGTGGTGGCTTTTTGCACTTTCTCGATCGCGCTTTCGGACGTCCCCCGTTCCCTGCGCAGCGTCTGGCGGAACTTCTGCGCCGCTTCGGGCAAAGTTTCTATCGTCGCGGCGGCATCGTCGCTGAGTGAGTAAGCCAGAGAGCTTATCCCGCCCACGATACCCATCAACAACACTGCGGCCCCTATTGCCCGCGGGATTCGCCATTTTTGCATCAAGTTGACGAGGGGGAAAAGCGCATAGCTGATCATCACGCCAAACATCAGCGGGATGAAAAACGCACGGGCCCAATACAGCGCGAAGATGACTGCAACCACCGTGAGCAGCGCGAGCGAAAGGCTGTGCACGTCAACCGGCATGCGGACAGTGGGCTGCTGTGTAGCGTCCGGCGCGACCGTCTCCTGACTGGCCAGGGATTCTCCAGCATGGTTTTCTGCGCCGTCCTGGGGTTCAGAGTTCATGGGTGCAGCAGATGAAATAGCAGTGGTGTTCATGGCACCTTGTCCTAGGCAGGGTGGCGTGGATTAGTGGAGCGTAAACCCTCCGATGCTGGAGTCAAGCCTTCACACACTCGCCATGTGGTTATACGGCCAAAGCTCATTGAGCGTTTGTTTAGTGCATAAAGAAATAAACAATCACTAACACAAACACCGGAACACCGAGCAGCCACGCAATCAGATATTTACCCATGACGTTTCCCCTTCATGAAGCTACTGTATGAAAGCGCTGCCTGGGCTAGTCAACCATTTCGCGGCTGACTCAGCACCAGCGATCACTTGCCAGTGGTCAAATAATCGCGCGCCCTGCTGGACAGGATGTCCAGCAGGGCGCGCGGCCAGCCTATTTAGTGTTGTTACTTGCGCAGCAAGTCATTCTTGACGGATTTCACACCCTTGACCTTGCGCGCAACTTCGACCGCTTTGTTAATGTCGGCCTTGTCATGGACGAAGCCGCTTAACTGAACCACGCCTTTGAAGGTTTCAACGTTGATCTCGGCCACTTTCAGGGAAGGTTCATTGAGAATTGCCGCCTTCACGTTGGCAGTAATGATAGAGTCGTCAATATACTCTGCGGTGCCTTCATGTTTTGCCGTCGAGGCGCAACCGAGCATAATAGCCAATATAAGGGCGAAGAAGAAAGTAGAAACATTTTTAAGTTGATTCATGGTGAAACCCTCCAAATATATAATTAAGCCAAATACCCTTCAATGCTGAAAACATAAAGGGTTCCTACGACACACCCTTGTCGCGATGCTAAAATCCGAACTTCGCCCCCGCGCTTTGCTTTTCGACGGGTATCCGCCGCCGGAAAGAAAAATTGAATTAGCAGGTTATATCCGGCCCAGCAGAAACAGAATCAAAACTATCACCAGCACCAATCCAAGAGCGCCACTGGGGCCATAACCCCACGCCCTGCTGTGCGGCCAGGTTGGAATCGCACCAAGCAACATCAGAATCAAAACTACCAACAGTATCGTTCCTAATGACATTTCATTTCTCCTTCGAAAAACCTTAGAGACAGTCTAGCCGCACAACCGGGCGTAGTCGGTGCGGTGGCGCACATAAGGTGGGCCTGCCGGTGATGCCATGGGCGGGAGCCAATACGGAGAACGAAAACTCTGCGGCGTCGGTACTCAAGCTGCTTACGTGTTGGTGGAGTCACCTTGAACACAGAATTTCGGATAGGTCCCGTGCGTCAGGAAATGGGTATTCGCGGTCTGTAACAGCGAAGTCAGTTCGCCGCTTCCGGCGCCTTCATAACCTCAACGTTGTCCGGTACGGGTGGTGGCACCGGAGGAATATGGTAGATCGCTGCCTGGGATTCCACATACTCTTCGATTTGTTCGTCGGTGAGAGCAAGCAGCCTGCCTTTGTCCATCCAGGCGCCCAGTACATGACTCATAATTTCATCGTAGAGCTCGGGGTCCCATTGCCGCTCCTTCCCGACGATGAGTATCGGACTGATGCGGAGATGGAGTGCCTTATAAATACGATTGAGGTTGTCTGCAGCAAGTTGATCTTGGCCACCCCAATTACCTACAGTGCTTGCATCTACGAGATATTTATTTAGGTCCATAGTTGCTTCTCCTGGCTGGTTGTAAAGTGTGAAACTGCGCTAACAGGTTGTTGAAAAAGCCCGTCCATGGGCTTTTTCAACCCGCAAGGCGAAAAATGCGATTTTCGCTTTGCTTCGCAGGCTGTTTTTCAACAGCCTGCTAATCCATTAAGTGTGTTGCGGCTGGGGCAGCGGCGCCGCTGGGAACGCAGTGTTCTCTTTTTATGGTTTCAATCCCATGGCAACACGCTTGCCAAGCTCAGGGTCGGCTTTGGTAAGGTGATCTACCATGCGCTGCTGGATGGGTTTGTCCGCTTTGCCTAAAGAGTCGGTAATGTTATCCACCAAATGATTTTGTTCCTTCTTGCTGAATAAGCGATAGCGTTCGCCTGCCTGAGTGTAGTCATTGGCCAAAGTGATTTTCTGGCGCACGATACCGGCTGCAACGTGATCAACGGCAGGCGTGCCTGTCAGCGGCGCCTCACAAGGCATCCCGCCCGCCAGCGTATTGGGCTCGTAGTTCACCGTTCTGCCACCCTGCGGTGCATACTGCATGGCTCCATCGCGCTGGTTATTATTGACGGGCGCCAAAGGCCGATTGATGGGAAGTTGCAGGTTGTTCGTGCCCACCCGATAGCGCTGGGTATCGGTATACGAGAAGACCCTGCCTTGCAGAAGTTTGTCGGCTGAAAGCTCGATGCCGGGGACGATGGCGGCCGGAGAGAAAGCGGCCTGTTCCACATCGGAAAAATAATTTTCCGGATTGCGGTTCAACACCATTTTACCCACCGGCATCAGCGGGAATTTATCTTCAGGCCAGGTTTTTGTGGCATCCAGAGGGTCGAAGTTCTGCTTCAATTCGTCGGCGATCTCCATCGTCTGGACCTTCAGCTCAAACTCCACCGTTGCGCCGGAGGCAATCGTGTCATGCAGGTCGCGGGTGGCGACGTCCGGGTCTTCCCCGGCAAGCCGGGTCGCCTCGCCGCGATCTATCGTTTCAATCCCGGCGGCGGGTTTCCAGTGATACTTGACGTAGATCGCCTTGCCCTCGGCATTTACCCACTTATAGGTGTTGACGCCAAACCCCTCCATCTTCCTGAAGCTCTTGACCGTGCCACGGTCGGAAAAGAGCCAGACGATCATGTGGGTGGATTCGGGAGTCAGCGAGATGAAGTCCCAAAAGCGGCTGTTCGCGGACGAGCTGGTGGGGATGTTCGTATCGGGAGCGGGCTTAAAGGCATGTACCATGTCGGGAAACTTGACGGCATCCCGAATAAAGAAGACGGGCAGGTTGTTACCAACCAGATCGTAATTTCCTTCTTCGGTATAGAATTTCACAGCAAAACCCCTGGGGTCACGCACTGTTTCTGCTGACCCCCGCGCCCCCACCACCGTGGAGAAACGGACAAACACCGGCGTCTGCTTGGCCGGGTCCTGAAAAACATTTGCGCGCGTGTAGCTCGCCATTGTTTTATACACCTGGAAGTAACCGTGGGCGCCCGCGCCCCTGGCATGCACCACGCGTTCCGGGATGCGCTCACGGTCGAAGTGCGCGAGCTTCTCAATCAGATGTACGTCTTGCAGCAAGACCGGTCCACGCTCACCCACGGTCAGTGAGTTCTGATTGTCGGTGACGGGGACGCCTTGATTCGTTGTAAGGTATTTGTTTTTCATGGCGGATATTCCTAGGACTGCTTGCCCACAACCAGCAGTAGCGCGCCCGCTACGATGGCCCCTACGCCGGCCCAGACCGGGACATTGATTGTCTTCGTGTCCTTGATCGATAGTTCGAGCGAGCCCAGCTTGGCCTGTTGGGTATCCTTGGTGTAGCTGAACTTGCCATACGCCAGCCCCAGGGCGCCCGCCACGATCAACACGATTGCCACGATTTTGATTGCATTCATCTCATCTTCTCCTGAAAGTGATACCTCTGAATCCGCGCCGCATAGATCCCTTCCGGGGTTGCTACAGAGGCTTTCGACCTTGAATGACACGAATCAGAATCACCACGACCGCGATGACCAAGAGAGCGTGAATGAATCCGCCCAGGGTGTACGAGGAGAGCAAACCCACCAGCCACAGGACAATCAAGATGACTACTAGTGTCTCGAGCATTTTTTGCCGCCGGGTAAGAAGCCGCGACGATTATATTGCTTGCCTTCTGCGCATCGCGGCGAAGCCCACGATAACCAGGAGCGCGGCAAACATGACCATCGCCCACTCGGAGAGCGTAGGGATGGCTCCGGTGCCGCCCACGAATCCGGCGCAAGTGGGGACAGTAATGGTATTTGCATCTGTCGTGACTGTTCCGCTAAATGCCAGAGCTCTTCCAGTCAAGTTTGCAAAATGTCCTATCGTGATACCAGCATTATCAAGGATATTTCCCACGAACGTAGGTGTAAGCGATAGCGCAGCGTTTGCTCCCAGCGTCGTGGCGCCGACGGGCGCCCAAAATACATCGGAAGCACAGGCCCCGCCGGCCAGGGTAACGAGGGAATTGTCTCCTGTGTTAAGCGCCCCACCGGGCCTGAAGATGTAAACACCGGCGCCGCTGAGGGTCACGGTCGTGCCTAGAGTTACATTCATTGCGCCACCGCTGAAATAACACCCGGGGGGATAGTTCCTGGCGGATTAGCCCCGATAATTACCGAGTCTAGGGCAATCGCACCCGCGCCGAGAAATGTACAGGCTTGACCATTCACATCCGCCAAGGCGGCGAGTAGATCCACTCCTGTCGCGGGAGGACAAGGTACAACCGTTGTGCCGGTAACTGTCAGCGGAGGTGTTACGGGCGCCGTGGTATAACAAACTGCGGGTAAACCAGCAGTGCCATTGATAATCGTTTGCGGCGCGGTGTTGGAGTTGGTGAAGGTACTGGAAACGACACCGTATGTGCTAGTCGTTCCAAGGTTTGGCGCGGTCGCGGCATGTACCAAGGAGGGCCCGTAAAGCAGCGCGAGCCATCCCATACTTACTGCCAAAAAAATAAAATTGTTACGCTTCATTTTGAACCTCCCCAGAGAAACTGATCGCAGAAAACCCAGCGCCCATTGAACGCCCGTTGACTGAATTAAGAGCCTGTTCAGCTACCGGTTATCCACCGTCCCGATAGGGACTAAAATAAATACTCTCGTCGTGCGGCGAGAGTTTGTCAGGTGGGCGAAACCTTAAAAACAGTTTAGTCCAACAACCACTGTGCAGTATGTTCGTTGCCGCACATAAGGCGGCCCTGCAATCGCCTCGCCACGAAAACCCAGGCTAAATATGTGTAGGGTCGAATTCATTCGGGCAGAGTGTTTCCTTAAAAAATCTCGTCTGACCCGGATCGAAAAGAATGGCTCAGCCCTGAGTTGAGGGGAGTTCCCGGTATACCGTTTCCCAGGGGATCAAATCCCATATGATTCTCCTTCACGATAAGAATCTATATACAAGAGACGGCTGGCGAGGCGGCCGCATGGGATGCAGACCGACTCGCGCGCCTGTTTATTATTGCTGTGCTATTTTCCGACCTGGCTGCCTATGACGCCACCGACCGCCGCACCGCCGACCGTTCCGATGGCGCTGCCGCCTGTAAGCACGGCGCCCCCGACGGCCCCGGCCCCGGCCCCGATCGCGGTGTTCTTGTCTCGCGTCGTCATTCCCTCACAACCGCCCAAGCCGAGCAGTACTGCCACGGCAACCGTACCGACTGCACATCTTTGCATCGTTTTCATTGGAATACCTCTGTGTTAAACATCGGGTTATACGGAGTCGCACCCGGTCGAGTGCGGCTTACTACTTGACGTACGGCGCATTCGCCTCGGTCATACAATGGTACTTGGCATCGCTGATATTTATGTGGTGACACGGGAATAATGCATAGTCGAAAGCTGACGCTAAGTGGAGCTTGTCGGGCTATAGTCCTTATTGAGCCTTTCAAAGCTCTTGATCTGCTTCTCGGCTTCGTCCTGGGTGATGCCATAGACTTCCTGAATCTTGCCCGCCAACTGAACGCGCTTCCCGGCGATCACGTCGAGGTGATCGTCGGTGAGCTTGCCCCACCGTGTAGTCACCTTGCCCTTGAACTGCTTCCAGTTGCCTTCAACGATATCCCAATTCATATCTCCATCTCCTGTCATGTGTAACTCACTCAATGGGCGGAATTGCCGATCGAGCTTTCTATTTCAGCCGGTGTCCCCGCTCTGTGCATCTTTCCAACGTCAACTCCGGCGGATGCCAGCTACGCAGTCGCGGCGAGACACGTTGCGACAACTACTTGGATTGTTTTCATAGAACCTCCTAATTGGAAATAGCACCTTAGTCGCAAAACCAAACGCAGTCTGTGCGGTGACGTACATAAGGCTACGGTTCGTCACAGTGAGTGTAAGAGAGCCGTGAGCAGGTAAAAAATGGTGCGGCGAACCGCACCCAAGGAGAGAACTGTCAAGACGCTGCCCACTTCCTCTGTGGGCATGTGAAAAGGTTGCGCCAGATCCGCTGGCGGGTCTGTACGCTGGCGTACATAGCGCGATTGTCCTGCAAGTCCGGCGAGCGGCAACTCGCTCAGGTTGACGGCCAATGTACTCTGTGCGGTGTCATGCATAGGGGAGGTGGATCGTTTACACTATGTTTGTAGTGGCCATGTTGGCGTCGTACAATCTTGTGCTGGGGGATTGGAGGGTAGAGGTTGTATATGGCTGACGCGAATAGCCCAAATCAAAATCATCTTGTCGCTGCGCTGCCCACGGCCGAATTCGAGCGCCTGGCTCCCCATCTGGAACTGGTCGCGATGCCGCTCGGAGAAGTCCTCTACGAATCCGGCGGCAAATTGCAACATGTCTATTTCCCCACGACCGCCATCGTGTCTCTGCAATACATCATGGAGAGTGGTGCATCGGCCGAAATCGCGGGTGTGGGCAATGAGGGCATACTCGGCATTTCGCTTTTCATGGGGGGCGAAACCACGCCCAGCCGGGCTGTCGTGCAGACTGCGGGCTACGGCTATCGGCTGAAGGCGCAATTAATGATGCAGGAATTCAATCGCGCCGGGCTGATGATGCGCTTGTTGCTGCGTTACACCCAGGCGCTGCTTACGCAGACGGCGCAGACTGCGGTGTGCAACCGGCACCATTCGGTGGAGCAGCAACTGTGCCGCTGGCTGTTGCTGACCCTCGATCGCTTGCCCGCGAATGAATTGACCATGACGCAGGAATTGATTGCCGGCATGCTCGGCGTGCGCCGTGAAGGTATCACCGAGGCCGCCGGGCATTTGCAGCAAGCGGGGTGTATTCGCTACCGCCGCGGCCACATCACTGTCCTCGACCGGCCGGGCCTGGAGTCGCGCGTGTGCGAGTGCTACGCCGTAGTCAAGAAAGAATTCGATCGCTTGCTCTGCGATGTACAGAACCGCCAAGGCATTTAAAACAGCCTTATGTGTGCCAGCGCACAGAGGGCAGTGGGGATGAGGGGGATGATAGCCATGAAACCAGGGCGTAGCCGCTCGAAGCACCGCTCGCTAGACGCCGACCGCTCCAATGGATCACGGACTGGGCGTATCCCGCGGCACCCTCAAACAAAATATACGTTTATATCTGGCGGCATTAGAGTATAAGTAGACTGAGCACCAGCTAGTATTTCTGTGCCTTTCTCGCGACCCCGTCCGCGTGATCTGCCTCCAGACCATTTCACGCTTTACACGGAGTCGGCCATGTCCGGAAAAAACTGCGATTCAGCCATGCCCAACAACGAGGCCAGCACGGCGGCTGGCCTCACCGAGGTTCGGCGCCAAGCGGCATTGCTTAAAACCGGGGCGTTACAGAACGCGATTCTCAACAGCCCCAACTTCTCGATTATTGCCACCGACGAGAAAGGCATCATTCAATTATTCAATGTCGGCGCCGAGCGCATGCTGGGTTATATGGCCGCTGAAGTCGTGAACAAGATCAACCCCAGCGACATTCATGATCCGCAGGAGGTCAAGGCGCGCGCTCAAGCCTTGAGCCACGAACTGGCCACTCCGATTACGCCGGGCTTCGAGGCATTGGCCTTCAAGGCTTCGCGCGGGATCGAAGACAGCTATGATTTGACCTATATCTGCAAGGATGGCAGCCGCTTTCCGGCGATCGTGTCGATCACGGCGCTGCGCGATGATTATGATGAAATTATCGGCTATCTGTTGATCGGCGCCGATAATTCCGTGCGCAAGCAGGTGGAAGCGGAGCTGACCAACGCCATGGCCGCGGCGGAAAAAGCCAACCTCGCGAAATCGGATTTCCTTTCCAGTATGAGCCATGAGCTGCGTTCCCCGCTCAATGCGATCCTCGGTTTCGCCCAATTAATGGAGTCCGGTTCGCCGCTGCCAACGCCCACCCAGAAGGAAAGCATTGGCCAGATTCTTAAGGCGGGATGGTATCTGCTGGAGTTGATTAACGAAGTTCTCGATCTCGCGCTGATCGAGTCCGGCAAGCTGTCACTGTCGCTGGAATCCATGTCGCTGGTTGACGTCATGCTCGAATGCCAGGCCATGATCGAACCGCAGGCACAAAAAAGCGGCATCCGCATGACCTTTCCCCCGTCCGACTGCCCATTCTATATCAAGGCCGACCGGACCCGCTTGAAGCAGGTTCTCATCAACCTTCTTTCCAACGCGATCAAATACAACCGGGAGGGGGGAACGGTCATCGTGGATTGCAGCGCGAGCACCGCAAAACGCATACGCATCAGCGTGCAGGATACCGGTGAAGGATTGTCTCCCGAAAAACTCGTACAACTTTTCCAGCCGTTCAATCGTCTCGGGCAAGAGGCCAGCGCCGAGGAGGGCACCGGCATCGGCCTGGTGGTGAGCAAGCGGTTGGTCGAATTGATGGGGGGCGAAATCGGCGCGGAAAGCACCGTCGGGGTGGGCAGTGTGTTCTGGATCGAACTGAACTTGGCGGCTGAACCACAAGCTGCCGTCGGCGCAGCCGAACCACTTGCGCCGATTCAAGCGCATGTTCAGCATGGTGCAGCGCTGCGCACCCTGCTGTATGTAGAAGACAACCCGGCTAACTTGAAGCTGGTCGAGCAACTCATCGCGCGCCGTCCCGATATGCGCTTGCTGACTGCTGAGGATGGTACGCGCGGCATCGCATTGGCGCGCGTCCATCAGCCGGAAGTGATCCTGATGGACATCAATCTGCCCGGCATCAGCGGTATCCAAGCGCTGAAAATTCTGCGCGAAGACCCGGCAACGGCGCACATTCCCATCGTTGCCCTCAGTGCCAACGCCATGCCGCACGATATCAAGAAAGGCCTGGAGGCAGGATTCTTCCGCTATCTCACCAAGCCTATCAAGGTCAACGAGTTCATGGATACGTTGGACGTGGCGCTGGAATTTGCGGAAACAGGATTAGACGGCGCACACAGCCGGTACCCAAGTGATGAATAGCACTGCCGACATTCTTAACGCCAGCATTCTGATCGTAGACGATCAGGAAGCCAATGTGCGGCTGCTGGAGCAAATGCTGCGTGATGCCGGTTATGCATGCATTTCATCTACGATGAATCCGCATGAGGTTTGCGAGCTGCATCGCAAGAACCGCTACGACCTGATTCTGCTTGATCTCCAGATGCCCGGCATGGATGGCTTCCAGGTACTGGAAGGCCTGAAGGAAATTGAAACGGACAGCTACCTTCCAGTCCTCGTGATCACCGCCCAGCCGGGCCACAAGCTGCGCGCGCTGCAAGCCGGTGCGAAGGATTTTATTAGCAAGCCGTTTGATCTGGTCGAAGTAAAGACGCGCATCCACAACATGCTGGAAGTGCGGCTGTTGTACAAAAAAATCGAGAACTACAACAAGGTGCTGGAACAGACGGTGCTGGAGCGGACCGCCGAACTACGTAAAAGTGAAGCGCGGTTTCGCCGCCTGACTGAGCTATCGTCCGACTGGTATTGGGAACAGAACGAAAATGGACATTTCACCAAGATTTTCGGCCCGGTGTTTGAAATGCTCGGAATCCGGGTCGACGACGCGCTGGGCAATACAAGGGAAGAGCGGGGCGCGCGCTGGAATGAGGCCGAGCGAAAAATACTTGAAGCGAACCTGGCCGCCAGACGGCCGTTCCTGGATTTCGTCTATAGCCGGACCAGCCCCGACGGCTCGCAGCAATATTTGATGGTGAGCGGGGAGCCGATGTACGACTCGTTCGGCCACTTTACCGGCTACCGCGGGATCGGCAAGGATGTCACCGAAAGCATGCGTCCCGATTAGGGTCTGTGGCGCTTTCGCTCGGCAATGGACGCCGCCACCGTTGCGATTTTTCTGTTCAACCAGGCCACCATAGCGAGGTCCAGCTTCGGCGCAAGGACGGCTTGCGGTTGTCGTGGGGGGTAACAACCGGTAGTCACAGATCTCGGATGATGGATAGATTATTGCTGCCTCCGCCCGCGCTATGTGCGATAGCGCACGGAATCGGCCGATTATTCAGCTTATCCTTAGACAAGCTCTGAAAAAGCCATTCGTGACGTTTTTCAGCATGCACTAGTCATCGTTACCAATGACTGATTAAGCTTGCCAGGCTGCTCACAATAAAGTGCGCAGTTTTTATATTCACTCTTAAGAGGTGCCACCATGAAATATTCGATACTATTTACAGCACTCATAGCGGTGCTCGGATTGAGCGCATGTGAAAGACCGGGCGTGGTCGTGGTCCCAGCAGCGCCAGTCGCAGTCCCGGGTCCAGCCGGCCCGCAAGGCGCTACCGGTACGCAAGGCAATGAAGGGAGTAAAGGAGACGCCGGCAAAACTGGCACACAAGGCACAACTGGAACGCAAGGCTCTGAAGGTGCCAAAGGGGAAACCGGCAAAACCGGCGGTGACACCATCGTGATTGTCCCGGCTCCGGCCAAGTAGAAATAGTGCATGGGGCAACGACGGTAGCCTCGCCACCCACAAAGCGCATCCACGCCGCAAATCGTCTGCTTGCCGCCCTGCCCCGCAAAGACCGTCAACATTTCCATGCGGGCTGCGAGCAAGTCGAGTTGATTTTCGCCGATGTTCTCGGCCAGCGTGGGGATCGCATCCGGCATGTTTACTTCCCGACCGACAGATTCATCTCTTTGCTCACCCCGGGAGATGGGCTACGCCGGTTTGGAAGCCTTCTCTTGCGGGTGTTACCGGGCCGACAAAGAAACGTACAAACGTGTCATGGTATCAGGGCGGCGATGATGGGCTGGAACGCATTCTGTACCTCCGGCGAGACACGGGAGCCATTGACGGTACTACTCTTGAGCTTCATGAGAGGATTTTGCTTCGTAGATACCGAAGAATGTGCTCGTCGGAAAGCTTTACACCTGGTGTTCATGTCTGTCCACAGATAACAAAAATATACCATTAAATCAATATGCTATGATAAGTCGCTCGATTCTTACATAGACATCTAAATCAGTTCATTAATGGTAGTGCGGTTCTTGCACCGGTGCTTTTAATCTGCCGTGTCCGCACGTTAGTAAAGTGATTTTTTCCACCATTTGGGCGAGCCTTTGAAGCCAGCCTTTGAAGCCTTTAATGATACATAACGAATAACGATTTAGGAGTGTATGTGATGAAAACACCAAAATACTTGTCGCTACTGTCATTGGCAGTGATCGGAGCGCTTTACGGCGTCTCTCCAGCGTTGGCCACGCCCATTCTGGGTTCGGATTTGGCGAGCTTTGCGGTCCTGGGCGCTGCGGGAGTGACCAATGTCGCCGTGAGCACCATTGGCGGAAATCTGGGTTCCGCCCCGAATGCCTCGGTCGGCGGGGGGTACGTTTTCACAACTGGATCGTTCCAACAAAATACCCCACTAGCGCAGCAGGCCCAGCTTGATCTCGACCAGGCGATCATTGATCTGTCTGCCTTTGGGGTGGGCATTAACATTCCCGTGTCGGTTGGGGGGAACCTAGATGTATTCCAGGCTGCCAATGGCGGTACGATCGGTCCGGGCACCTATACGGTTGCCGCCCAGGGTGTGAATTTGACGGGAAACCTCATTCTCGACGGAGGAACCAGCAACAGCGCGGTGTGGGTTTTTCAGTTTCCCAGCACGCTCATCACCTCGACCACCTCGAACGTTACCGTGCAAAATGTAGGTGACGGTGCAAATGTCGGGCTGTATTGGAATGTTCACGACGCCGCGACCCTCAACGGCCCTACGTTCTCAGGAAACGTCCTCGCGAGTAATCTCATCAGCAGTGACGGCAATCTGACAATTGGTTGCGGCAGACTCTTGTCGGCCGAGAAACAAGTGACGTTGATTCAAGACACCATCTCCATCGGCTGCGGGGTTCCCGGGTCTACCGGGTTCGGAAGCGGCGGCTTTGACCAAGGCGTGGCTATTGGGTCGGGGGGCACTGGTGGGTCGAACGGCCAAGTCGTCCCCGAGCCAGCCACACTGGCGCTGCTGGGACTCGGACTCGCGGGACTCGGATTTGGTCGACGTCGGCACGCTTGAGATAGACAGTCGGTCACGATAAGCCCTGCTTCGGCAGGGTTTTTTGTTTGTGCGCCGCTATGGAGCCTCTGATTACGTCAGAGGTTCCTGCGGTGATCGAATGGGTGTGCTCTAGGTGATTCGAACCTCTGACCTGTTGGATTGGGATCGTATTTCTAGTCTTTATTGTAACAAGGGCTTATAGGATATATCATTTAATTTCAATAGCTTGATATATCCGTAGTCGTCATCAGTTATCGCTACTTGTCATAGTGAACGTGGCAAAATTGATGCTGCGATGTGAGCCGTCCCGAAGCAGCCCTACTAAATATATCAAACGTTTGATATATTTTTTTTCATGTAGTACAGTGGTAGTCGTGAAATCCCCCCGCCTCCCGGCCCGCGCCACACCTGAAAGCCGTCCCCGCACCGCGCGCAGCGATGGCGAACAGTCGCGCGAGCGATTACTGTACGCCGCGCTGAATCTGTTCGCGCTGAATGGCTTCAGTAAGACCTCTACACGCGACATCGCTAAGGCGGCCAATAGCAACATTGCCGCCATCAGCTACTATTTCGGCGACAAGGCCGGGCTATATCGCGCTGTATTTCTCGAACCGCTGGGCTCGCCGACCCACGACATGGCGTTGTATGCCAACACTAAACTCACACTGAACCAAGCCTTGCGCGGGTTCTACACTGACTTCCTGGAACCGCTCAAACAGGGTGACGTGGCACGTCAGTGCGTGAAACTGCACTTCCGCGAAATGCTCGAACCCACCGGCCTGTGGGAAGAGAAAATAGACCACGGCATCAAGCCGATACACGACGTGCTGGTAAAAGTGCTGTGCCGTCACTTCGGGCGTAAACGCGCCGACGACGACCTGCTGCGGCTGGCGGTGTGTATCGCAGGTTTGGGTGTGCACCTACATGTGGGGCGCGACGTGATAGACGTACTGGCGCCGACACTCAATGCCGATCCCAAGGCGCTGGATCTGTGGATGGGACGCCTGGTGATGTACGCGGAAGCCATGGTCGCCGCCGAGATGCAGCGGCGTAAGTTACTCAGGAGTCATAAAACAAGGCTACAACGTTATAATGTGACTCCTGAGTAAAAACCCTGTTTACTCTACCCCCACCCTGTCCCGCCCCCTCAATAG